>DASYQE010000169.1:0-10611 GCA_036005805.1 Candidatus Polarisedimenticolia bacterium
CGCACGGCGGGCATCCTAACAGGAGGTGCTACAATTCCGGCCTTCATGCAGCAGGACCTCGCGCATCTCATCCGTCTCCAGGACCTGATGTCGCGGATCGACGCGATGAACGATCAGATCGCCGCGATCCCGGCGGAAGTCGCCCGCCTCGAGAAGGAGCTCCTCGAAGCCCAGAAGGGGGTCGAGAAGGAGAAGGCTGCCCTCGCCGAGCTCCAGAAGGAACGCCGCCGCCTCGAAGGCGAGCTGATGGGGGTCGAGTCGAAAATCCAGAAGTACCAGGCGCAGCTGGCGGACGTGAAGACCAACAAAGAATACCAGGCGATGCAGCACGAGATCGACAACTGCAAAGCCGAGCGCGCCGGCCTGGACGAGAAGATCCTCCTGGAGATGGAGGAGCAGGAGACGCGCAACGCCGAGTCGAAGGCGCTCGAGGATCGGCTGAAGGCGATGCGAGGCAGAACCGAGGAGGGGAAGAAGGCGCTCGCCGACCGCGCCGCGGCGCTGAAGCGCGACCGGGACATCCTCGACGCGGATCGCCAGGCGGTGCAGAAGGAGATCGCGCCCGTGTTCCTCGAGCCGTTCCTGAAGTCGGCCCGCCAGCGGCGCGGCGTCGGCCTCGTCGGCGTGCGCGACGGGCTGTGCGGCGGCTGCCACGTGCGCGTCATGCCGAAGCTCATCCAGGAGGTGCGGCGCTCGACGCACCTCATCACCTGCGATTCGTGCAAGCGGTTCCTCTACGTCGTGGACGACGTGGTGGCGACCGGTCCGGCCCGCAACGCCGCGCCGGCCGACGCGGATGCCGACACGCCGCCGCCCGACGGCGGCGCGGACGGGGAGTCGCCCGACCCACGGGTCACGTGAGGCCCGGACCCGTGGTCGCCTACATCGACGGCGGGGCGCGCGGCAATCCCGGTCCCGCCGGATTCGGCGTGCACGTCGTCCCCGAAGCGGGAGCCGAGGCCACCGGGCTGTACGGCTTCCTCGGCGTCGCCACCAACAATGTCGCCGAATACGCTGCGCTGCTGGCGCTTCTCGAACACGCCGTCGCGCAGGCGCCCGACCAGCTCGAGGTCCGATCCGATTCGCTGCTCCTGGTGCGCCAGATGATCGGCGCCTACAAGGTGCGGGACGCGCGGCTCCAGGTCCTGCACGCCGCCGCCCGGAGGCTCGCCGCCCGCCTGCCGCGCGTCGTCTATGCGCACGTCCCGCGCGAGCTCAACCGCGAGGCCGACGCACTGGCCAACCGGGCCATGGATGAGCAGGGTTCCAACGTGCCCATCCCGTCCGCGGTCACCTCGATTCCGCCCGTGGTCGTCCAGCCCAAGCTCGGCGTCTGACCCCGTATTCCCACCCGGCAGGGCGGCGTGCCAAAGGTTTGACAGATGGTTGACGCAACCTATATTGATCGGGGCGTGGCGGACGGGCTGGCGGAACGGCTGGCGGGCGTGCGCGCGCGCATGGCCCGGGCGGCAGAGCGCTCGGGGCGGGACCCGGGGGCGGTGACGCTCGTGGGGATCAGCAAGACGATGCCGGTCGCGCTGGTGAAGGAAGCGGTGGCGGCCGGGCTCGCGGATCTGGGAGAGAACCGGGTGCAGGAGGCGCGCGAGAAGATTCCGGAGGTCGGCCCCGGGCCGCGCTGGCACCTGGTCGGGCACCTGCAGGCGAACAAGGCGAACGTGGCGGCGCGGCTCTTCGACGTGGTGCACTCGATCGACTCGGCCGATCTCCTGGTGCGGCTCGATCGCGCCGCCGGCTCGGCCGGGCGCCGGCTGCGCGGCTACGTGCAGGTGGCGCTGGCCGGCGAGGAGCAGAAGTCGGGAGTCGAGCCCGGTGAGCTCGAGGGCGTGCTGCGGGCGGCCGAGGGATGCGCCCACGTGGAGGTGCGGGGGCTGATGCTCCTGCCGCCGTTCGATCCCGACCCGGAGCGCTCGCGGCCGTGGTTCCGGAGGCTGCGCGAGGTCGCGGACCAAGCACGGATGCGGCACCCGCGGCTCGGGCTCGAGGACCTGTCGATGGGAATGAGCGAGGATTTCGAGGTGGCGATCGAGGAGGGGGCCACGCACGTGCGCGTCGGCCGGGCCCTGTTCGGTGAGCGCGCCGTGAAGGACGCGCCTGAGCGCGTGGAGGAGTCATGAAGATCACGCCGATTGACATCAGCGGCCACAGCTTCGCGACGAGGATGCGCGGCTTCGACCCGGAGGAGGTCCGCTCCTTCCTCAACCTGGTCTCGTCCGAGCTCGAGGCGCTCATCCTCGAGCACAACGCGATCAAGGAGCGCTTCGCGCAGGCGGAGGCGAGCGTCGCCGACCTGAAGGAGCGCGAGCGGATCCTCAAGGAGACCCTGCTGACGGCGCAGAAGCTCGCCGACGAGATCCGCGAGGAGGCGCGCAAGGAGGCGGCCCTCATCGTGCGCGAGGCGGAGGTGAAGTCTTCGCAGCTCCTCGACCAGGCGGCACGCAAGTCCGGCGAGCTCGAGGGGACGATCCTGTCGCTGCGCGCCGAGCGGGATGCCTTCGCCGCCCGCATCCGGTCCGCGGTCGAGCAGCACCTGCGCCTCCTGGACATGCACCGCAACGAGGATCAGGTCGAGGATCGCCTGCGCTTCATCAAGAAGCCGGCCGAGCCCGCGTCCTGATCCGTCCGGGCCCGGGCGGCCCGCGCCACGGGAGCCCCGCGTGATCGAAGCGGATCTGGTCGTCACCGGCGCCGCCGAGGTCGTCACGCTCGCAGGGCCTCCGCCCCGCCTCGGGAAAACCCTCGCCGAACCCGCCGTCATTCCCCAGGGAGCCCTGGCCGCGCGCGGCGACCGTCTGGTCTTCGTCGGCTCCGCCGCCGAGCTCGATCGCCAGGTGCGGCTGCGCCCGGGCGGCCGGAGGCTGGAGGCCGCCGGCGGCACCGTCCTTCCCGGGTTCGTCGATCCGCACACCCACCTGCCGTTCGCCGGTTGGCGGGAGGGGGAGTTCGTCGCGCGCCTGCGCGGCGACACGTACGAGTCGATCGCCGCCGCGGGCGGAGGCATCCGCGCCACGGTCGCCGCCACGCGGCGCGCCACGCTCGAGGAGCTCGAGGCGCTGACGCTCGCCCGTCTCGACCGGATGCTCCTGCACGGCACGACCACCGTCGAGGCGAAGAGCGGGTACGGCCTGACCGCGGCGGACGAGATCAAGCAGCTGGAAGCGATCCGGCGCGCGGCGTCGGCCCACGCGGTCACGGTCGTGCCGACGTTCCTCGGGGCGCACGTCGTCCCCCAGGAGAGGCGATCGGATCGGGCCGGCTACGTGCGCGAGCTGACCGAGGCGATGATCCCCGAGGTGGCGCGCCGCGGGCTGGCGCGCGCCTGCGACGTCTTCGTGGACGGCGGCGCCTTCACGCCGGAGGAGGCGGAGACCATCCTGGGGGCGGCCCGCTCGGCGGGCCTGGCGATCCGCGTCCACGCCGATCAGCGCAGCGACGGGGGCGGCGCCCGGCTCGCGGCTCGGCTCGGCGCTCTCTCCGCCGACCATCTCGAGCACGTGGACGACGACGGCATCGCGCGGCTCGCCGCCGCCGGCACCGTCGCCATCCTGCTGCCGGGGGCGGCCCACTTCCTGCGCGACGCGCACGACCCGCCGGCCCGCCGGATGATCGACGCCGGGGTCGCCCTCGCCCTGGCCACCGACTTCAACCCGGGCACCTGTCCCACCGAATCGGTCGCCGTCATCCTGTCGCTCGCCTGCCTGCGGTACGGCCTGCACCCGTCCGAGGCGATCGGCGCCGCGACGATCAACGCGGCGCACGCGCTCGGGCTCGGAGGCGAGTGCGGCAGCCTCGAGCCGGGCAAGCGCGCGGACCTGCAGGTGGCCGCCGTCCCGAATCACCTGCATCTCGCTTACCACTTCGGCGTGAATCACTGCCGCGCCGTGGTCAAGTCGGGTCGCGTCGTCGTCGAGGACGGACGGTTGACGCCCCTGGCGCGCGGGGGATAGATTCCGCGCCTCGCGAGGAGGAAGCCCGGGCCCGCCGTCGAAGAGCCTCCGTGCCGGGACATGCCATGCGCCTCCAGGAGCTGAGCGTCGCCGCCTTCCTCGACCGCCTCGCGGCCGGGACGCCGACGCCCGGCGGCGGCAGCGCCGCCGCCCTCGGCGGAGCGCTCGGCGGCGCCCTGCTCCAGATGGTCTGCCGCCTGACCATCGGCCGCGACGAAGCGCGCCCGCACGAGGCGGCGCTGGGCGCCCTCCTGGGCCAGGCGGCCGATCTGGAGAAGCGCCTGCGGGAGCTCGTGGACGAGGACGCGCAGGCCTACGACCAGGTGATGGCGGCGCTGCGCCTGCCGAAGTCCACCGAGGACGAGAAGGCCGCGCGGCGCGGTGCGCTGCGCCGGGCGAATGCCGCCGCGACCGACACGCCGCTGCGCACCGCGGAGGCGTGCCACGCCCTTCTGGGCCTCGCCGCCGAGCTCGCCGCCACCGGAAACCGCAATGCGCTCAGCGACATCGGCAGCGCCGCGCAGCTCGCGCAGGCCGGATTGCGGGGAGCGGTGATGAACGTTCGCATCAACCTCCCGGGTCTCGGAGATGCGGCGCAGGCGGGCCAGTTCGAAGCGCGTGTCGGTCAGCTCGAAGAGGAGGGCGCGAGGCGCCTGGTTCTCTGCCTCGAGCGTCTCGCCGAGCGCACCCGTTGACGTCGTTCATCCCACATCGCGAAACACGCCGCGCCGCCCCGGATCGCCCGGAGCGGCGGTCTGCGTCTCACGCAGCGGGACGGGCGCTCGTCGCGTTGCGCCATGGGGTGGAACAACTTACGTTGTCCGGGTTCTGAAAAGATTCGTGACCTGAAATGAGTGGTTGACAGGTCCGAACTCGTACCGTACTCAATGCTCCACATCGTAGCAGCCCCGGGGGGGGATGCGAAGGCTGTCTTCGCCCCCTTTGCCTCCGGGGCGTTCGAGGATGGCGGAAAAACCTGCACCCTTTATCCCACGTCCTGATCGGCGCACCCGTTTCAGCACGCGGCCGGTACCGGGCCTGATCAGCCCGGCGCCCCGTCCCCCTGCGGGAGGTTTCTGATGAGTCGTCCTGCTTCCGTTCGTTCCACGCTGGGAGTGCTCCTGGCTTCCCTCGTGACCGTCGGTCTGCTCGTGACACCGTTCGCGCTCTCCTGGGGCGCGAGAGGGCAAGGCCCCCTGACTGCAGGGGAGAAAGCCGAGCAGAACGAATGGCGCAAGTTCCGGCAGCTCCCCCGCTTCAACGCGGTGGAGCGCGTCGCCGACCTGTCGCCGTTCGGCCCCACCTTCCAGCCGGACAAGCTCGACCGTGACGCCCGCGGCCGCAAGGGACTCATCGAGACCGCCATCGGCTACGTCGACCTCAAGCACCTCGACCAGGGCGTGACGAAGCGCATGCCCGCCGCCCTGAAGCACGACGCGGCCGCGATTCGCGCCGCCGGCTCCAAGGGGAAGGGCAACGCCCAGGACGTGAACATCGTGCAGGTGAGCGCCGACGCCCTGCAGGCGATGGGATCCGACGCGATCGAATCCGCGCTGCGCACGCACGGCCGCGTGCTCGAGTCGGTGCCGGACCGCGCCTACCTCGTGCGCGCGCACAACGAGCGTGAGCTGTCCGACCTCGCCGCCGAGTCGTTCGTCGAGGCGATCGCGCCGTACGAGCCGGGCTACAAGATCGCCCCGTCCACCGGCCGCATGCCGCTGATGGAGCGCAAGCGCGCCCGGTCCACCGACCTCGACCTCGTCGTCTCGCTGTGGGCCGATGCCGACGCCGAGGCCGTCCGCGGCGAGCTCGAGCAGATCGCCGGCAAGGGAAAGGTCGGCGCCTGGAGCCTCGACGGCACCATCCTCGACATCCAGGGCTCCGTGCAGACGGCGCAGAAGATCGCGAAGCACGCCGGCGTCCGCAGCCTCTCCGAGCGCCACGAGTTCGTCCTCACCAACTCCGAGACCCCGACCCTGCTGATGCTCGGCCAGACGGAGTTCTCCGACGGCATGTCGCGCCCGTACCAGGAGCTGGGGATCGACGGCGGCGGCATCGACACCAACGCCGACGGCCGGCGCCTGAACAACGACACCGACACGGTGCCGCCGCAGATCGTCACGGTCACGGACAACGGCATTTCTTACGACGCGGTGCACTTCTCCCAGACGCTGACCCAGACCACGACGATCACCAACCCGATCGGCCCGGCGCACCGCAAGGTGCACGCCATCCAGAACGTCACCGACAGCGGCAACACCTGCGACGGCGTCCTGTACGGCAGCAACACGCACGGCAACGTGGTCGCCGGGATCATCGCCGGCGCGCCCGGCGACTTCGGCCTGACCTTCAGCAAGTCGATCGACCCGGCCGACGGCCCGCCGGTCACCGGCGTGAGCATGGACGCCCTGGCGCGCGGCTCGCGCATCATCATGCAGGACGCCGGAACCCAGGCGCAGTGCCTGCTCTCCGAGCTGGTGGAGTCGGGCGGCAACATCAGCCCCGGCGTCCTCCTGGACCGCCTGAATCTCGGCATCTGCCCGAAGAGCGGCGGCACCGGCATCTGCACCGGCGTCACGGGCGGCGGCTACGAGGCGCACCTGCACGTCCTGCCGTTCGGCGTGCCGAACTTCGACAACATCCTCAACAACCCCGAGAACGGCACCTACACGCTCGAGTCGCGCCAGGTCGACCTGTTCCTGGTCAACAACCGCGACATGATGGTGTTCTCGCCGGTCGGCAGCCAGGGCAGCCGCATCAACGGCTCCTCCTCCGAGGAGGTCTGGCCCGACCTGTTCGACGGCACCGCGCTCGACAACGACCCGAACGAGGCGCGGCCGCTGCAGGTCCCGCCCCCGGCCACCGCGAAGAACTCGGTGACGGTCGGCGGATCCAGCTCCGACCTGTGGACCGTCTTCGGCGACTACAACGACGAGGAGAACCCGCTCGGCTTCAGCACCAAGGGGCCGGCCACGGCCGCGTCGCTGCGCACCGTGCCGCTGCTCACCGCGCCCGGCACCGACGGGTCCGGGCTGTTCGCGTACCCGCTGTTCAACGCCGCGGCGACCAACCGCAGCCGTGACAACGACAACAACCCGCCGGTCGAGCAGGAGATCGACGAGGCGAACACCGGCACGTCGTTCTCCGCCGGGTTCGCCACCGCCGCCGGCGCGGTGGTCCGCGACTACTTCGCCCAGGGCTTCTATCCGACCGGCAGCCGGCAGACCGCCGACCGCAACCCGATGATCTCCGGCAGCCTCGTGCGCGCGGCCCTGGTCGCGAGCGGCAACTTCCTCGAATACCTGGTGAACGACATCCCGCCGGGCAACGCCACCATCGCGGCCGACATGTCGGTCTTCCAGTCGCGCGGCGCCAACGTCGGGACCGTCTCGGGTGTCCAGGTCGGGCTCCTCGGCAACTTCGTCCAGGGGTACGGCCGCATCGTCCTCGACAGCGTCCTGCCGATCTCGAACATCCCGGTGACCACCGGCTACGGGTCGCCCGACACGGTCGAGTATCCGGCCGCCGGCCTGATCGTCTACGACATGCTGGCGACCGGCGAGGCGCCGATCAACAACACCACCAACACGCTGACGGAGAAGACCTTCACCGTGGACGGCGTGAACGCCGTGGTGGTCTCCGGCAGCCGCGTCATCCAGAACGGCCAGCTGCGCATCGCGCTGTCCTGGCCCGACGCGCCGAGCCCCGAGAACAGCGGCGGGACCCTGATCAACGACCTCGACCTCGAGGTCGAGTCGCCCGGCCCGGACAACAACATCGCCACGACGGCGGACAACGTCGTGTACGACGGCAACAACTACATCACCGGCCAGCCGATGCCGGTCGGGCAGTGGGGCCAGGGACGTGCCGTCGCCTCGGCCGCCGTCCACGACTTCCGCAACAACATCGAGGCGGTGCACCTGACCTCGTTCGTCAACGTCGCGGTCGGCAACCAGCTGCGCACCGGGACCTGGAAGGTGCGGGTCAAGCGCGGCCTCGGCGGCGCCACCCCCGGCCAGATCACCGCGATCAGCGGCGCCAATGAAGACACCAACGGCAACGGCCGCTTCGACGCGGGCGAGACCGACACCGACGCCGACGGCCTGCTCGACGCCGGCGGCCAGCCCTTCGCGCTGGTCGTCGCCGGCCCGGTCTTCGGCTCGGGCTCGCAGTCGTGGGCCTCGGCGGCGCACACCCTCCCGGCGAGCGTCACCCGCCTGGACAAGCTGACGTACTCGTGCTCGGACGATGCGCGGCCGTACATCTTCGACCTCGACGGGACGTCGGCCTCGATCCAGGCCGGCGTCACCTTCACCGTGGTCAACGCGGCCGGCGTGGTGCAGGACACCGAGACCGGCTATGCCTGGACGGAGACGACGGTCGGCAGCCACATCTTCCGGCCGCTGCCGATCCCGATCCGCCTCGCCGCCCCGGGCATCCCGAACAACGGCGTCCTCGAAGGCGACAACGGGATGCAGCTGGTGATGTCGTACAACGACGCCCCGCGAGTCGTCGAGGCGCGCTCGAAGTTCCAGTGCTCGCCCGCGATCATCCAGTCGGGGATCAGCCTCGCCGACCGGACCGACCCGCAGGCGGTGCTCATCGGCGGGTGCGACCACGACCAGTACCTCGATTCCGGCGAGCGCATGACCTACGCCATCGCGCTCAGGAACTTCGAGCGCGACGATGACCTGACCGACGTCGTGGCGACGTTGACCCCCTCCGGCGCCTCGGCCGCCTTCATCAAGGTGCTCGACTCGCCGAAGGACATCGGGCGGATCCCGGGCGGCCAGACGACCGGGGTGACGTTCACCATCCTCGTCGATCCGGCGCTGCCGCAGGCGACCCAGGCGCAGCCGCTGACGCTGAACCTGGCGCTCGACGGCAAGGCGCGCGGCGTGCGCCTCAACCGCACGACGTACGCCTTCAGCCAGGCGGTCAACGCCGACAAGGAGGCGCTGCACTACTCCACCGACTTCCCGAACGGCGGCCGCGAGGTGCGCGACTTCAACCGCAACCTCCAGATCGACAAGCCCGACGTGCTCGATCCGTTCAAGGGCGTCTACTGGCCGGACGAGGACATCACCTTCGCGTCGATGTTCGTCGCCAACAGCGTCAACGGCTTCATCAGCAACACGCTGGGTGAGGACCTCAACAACGACGGCGACAATGCCGACCCGGGTGAGGGCGACATCGTCCCGAACGGCGCGCTCGACCGCGGCATCCTGAGCTCCACGACGCCGCAGCCGGCGACCGACAAGGTGCCGTTCGACTTCGATCGCAACAACGGCGGCTGGCTCGGTCTCCGCCATCCCGACAGCAAGGTCGGGATCGGGATCGGCCCGCTCAACATGTGGGAGTACACCAAGACCGGCGCCTGCGGCGCGCAGACGACCATCCCGGACGGCAACGCCACGGCGCTGTTCCAGGCGCCCGGCGCGGCCGGCATCTGGCACACCGGCGACACCAACCCGGCCACGCCGTCGGCCCAGATCTGCGACGAGTACCCCTTCCCGAACGATCCGGCGACGCCGACGTTCGAGGAGGTGGTGTTCGACATCCTCGTGTCGCCGATCATCGCCAAGGTCAACCAGAAGAATGACGCGCGCGGCTTCCCGTACACCGTGGAGTTCCAGCGCCTGGCGATGAACGTGAACCACCAGACCGCCGACTCCTACGCGGGCGGGCTCGTCAACCTCGACTCCGACATCGACAGCGACGCGCGCAACTGCCTCCTGTGCCAGCCGTTCTACAAGCGCTTCGGCGGCTCGTACTACGAGGTGGCGCGGTTCAACACCTACGAGTACGGCGTCGACCCGGTGGGGCTGGGCGAGGTGAAGCAGCGCACCTTCGGGCCGCTCGTCGACCTGAACGGCTCCGTCGCGGCCGGCTCCGTGACCGGCGACGAGCTCGGCTTCTCGGGCTTCACGCAGAACACCAACCCGAACAGCACGAGCCCGATCCCGACGGCGCCTCCCGATCTCCTCCCCTACCCGGTCCCTGGCGGTCCGCTGCCGCTGGCGAGCGACAACATGCCGGCCGACAACACCCCCGCCGGCCCGACGCGCAACCTGGAGCTGTCGCTCGTCGACTACCAGGACAGCTACATCTTCTTCCCGACGGGGCCGGGAGCGTACGAGCCGGGCGGCTTCTTCAACCCCGGCGCCACCGGCAACCGCTTCCAGTTCGCCGTCGGCTTCTTCGCCGTCGAGAGCGCCTCACTCGCGACCGACTACGGCTTCGGGATCGACGACCCGGTCCTCGAGTGGGACGAGTACCACCCCGTCGACGAGAGCCAGTTCGTGCCGGCGCACACCCCCGCGTGCCAGCGGTTCGGGCTGCCCGGACAGCCGGCGGGCCAGCAGTGCGCGACGCTGGTCGTCGACCGGACCAAGGTCTACGAGTGCGACGAGTCGCTGACCGTCACCGTCAACGACCCGAAGAAGATCGGGCAGGGCCCGGTGACCGTGCAGGCGACCTCCGACAGCGACGGCACCCCGCAGAGCGGCGGAGCGCTCCTGGCGCCGGCGCCGATCAAGTCGTTCAGCCTCCCCGAGGTGAGCCCCGGCGTCTTCAAAGCGTCGATCACCCTGACCTCGCAGTTCAACAACACCGGGACGCTCTTCGTCACCCCGGCGCTCGACCA
>DASYQE010000170.1:0-1815 GCA_036005805.1 Candidatus Polarisedimenticolia bacterium
CACCATCGGCAAGGTCGCGCCGACCGATGCGACGGTGCTCATCCTCGGCGAGAACGGGTCGGGGAAGGAGATCGTCGCGCGCGCCATCCATGCCGCGAGCGGACGGCGGCAGCGGCCGCTCGTCACCGTGAACTGCGCCGCGCTCCCGGAGTCGCTCTTCGAGAGCGAGCTGTTCGGCCACGCGCGGGGTGCTTTCACCGGCGCCGTCGAAGCGCGGCGCGGCCGCTTCCAGTCGGCCGACGGCGGCACGCTGTTCCTCGACGAGATCGGCGAGGTGCCGCCGGCGCTGCAGCCGAAGCTGCTGCGCGCCCTCGAAAACGGCGAAGTCGAGCGGGTCGGCGGGCGCGGTCCCGAGAAGATCGACGTGCGCCTGCTCGCCGCCACCAACCGCGACCTCGAGGCCGAGGTGCGGTCCGGCCGCTTCCGCCAGGACCTGTACTACCGGCTGCTGGTCGTGCCGGTGGAGGTCCCGCCGCTGCGCGATCGGCTGGAGGACGTCCCCTCCCTCGCCGTCCACTTCATCGAAACCGCCTGCCGGCGCAACCACGTGCGCCCCAAGCGCCTCTCGGCCGAGGCCATCGGCCGGCTGCAGCGGCACGACTGGCCGGGCAACGTCCGCGAGCTGCGCAACGCCATGGAGCGCGTCGCCATCCTGACCGCCGGCGACACCATCGAGAGCGCCGCGCTCGACTTCCTGGTCACGCCGCCCGGCGCCGGGACGGGGACGCAGCGCGCCGCGCCGTCCGCGCCGGGGGCCGGGCTCGCCGGTGAGATGCAGCAGCACGAGCGGGATGTCATCCTGAAAGCGCTCGAGCGCCACCGCTGGCACATGACGAAGGCGGCGAAGGAGCTCGGGCTCGAGCGCAGCCATCTCTACAAGAGGCTGAAGGCCCTGCGCATCGCCCGCCCCGAAGAAAACTGAGAGACCGGGAACTCTCGCGCGCCGGCATCGGTACGAACGCCTGGGGGTCCGGTTCCTTTGAAGCCAAAGGCGCGCTTCTATCTCGGACAGCTTCTGAAGCTCGGCCTGGGGGCCGCGTGTCTGGTCGGCTCCGTCGTCGTGTGCCGGATCCTCCTCGGCCCGGGCGGGATGAGCGCCTCGTCCCTGGGGGAGGGAGCCGCTTCGATCCTGCGTCGCGCGGCGATCTTCGCCGCGTCGGTGTCTTCCTACTGGGCGTTCGTCCGCTTCTACGAACGACGGCCGGTCGTCGAGATGTCGCCGCGGTGGAGGTGGATCCTTGCCGCCGCGGCCGCGGGCGCAGCGTCGATCGGGCTGACGATCGTCTTTCTCTACGCGACCGGCCGATACCAGCTCGTGGCGTTCCGGGGCTTCGACGGGGTCGCGGGCGTGCTCGTCGTGATCGCCATCGCGGCGATCCTCGAGGAGCTGGCGTTTCGCGCCCTCCTGTATCGCATTCTCGAAGAGACCTTCGGCACCACCGCGGCCCTGGTGACGAGCGCGGCCGTCTTCAGTGCCGTGCACCTCTCGAATCACGGTGTGCACGCCATCACGCCCCTGACCGTGGCGCTGGCGGGCCTGATGTGGGCGGGCCTCTTCACCGTCTGGAGCAACGTCTGGGTGACCGCGGCGCACCACGCCTGCTGGAACGCGACCATCTTCCTGATCGGCGTGCCGCTGTCGGGGGAGGATTGGACGTCCCTGGCTCCCTGGCAGACGACGGTGCGGGAATCGACGCTCTGGACGGGAGGCTCGTTCGGACCCGAGGATTCGATTCTCAATATCTTCGTGATGGTGCTGATCTGCGCCCTCCTCGTGTGGATCGCGCACCGCCGTGGGCGCTGGATTCCGGGTCC
>DASYQE010000171.1:0-32809 GCA_036005805.1 Candidatus Polarisedimenticolia bacterium
GTCGCCGCCGGCGGTGATGAGGCGCGCCCCGCGGGCGAGCCCCGTGACCATGATGTTGCCGGCGCGCGTCTCCGCCTGCAGGGGGCCCGGCAGGTCGCTCGCCATGATGGCCCCGGCGCGGCTCATCAGGGTCACCTTCCCTGGAGCGCCCAGGCAGTGGATGTCGCCGGCGCCGGTGGTGATCGCCACCTCTGAAAGCGAGTCGGGGATCTCGAGGTCGAAGTCGGCGACGAGGCCGCGGCTGTCGGCCTCCGGTTTCGGCAGCGCGCCAACGAAGGACAGCAGATCCCCTTCGCGGCTGGCGCCGACCACCATCCGGTCGAGCCGGCGGCGCGCCTCGCCCAGGTCGGGGCCGGGGGCGCGCACGCGCACGCGGTAGGCGATGTCGCCGCCGGGCCGCTTCACGACGCGCACGGCGCCGAGCTGGGTATCGACCTTGAGCCGGGCGGCGTCGGCCGGGATGGTCCCGGTGATCTCGTGGACCATGTTGCGCCCTTCCTGGTAATAGGCGACGTGCGGGTCGCGCACCGGTGCTGTGGTCACCGAGAGAGCCAGCCGCACCGTGAACAGGGCGACCAGGAGGCCGGCCAGCGCCGTCATCAGGCGCGACGGCGACCCCGCGGACCGGCGGGTCGGCGTCACTGGCCCTTCCCCGCGCTGTTGCTGGCGTAGAGGGCGTCTACGAAGGCGCCGGAGCGCATGCGGACGTAGGCGTCGGGGTCGTCACGCGACAGCCGCTCCATCACAGGCAGCAGGCGCCGGTCGCGGCGGCTCGCCAGGGTGTCGATGGCGCGCACGCGGACGCCCGGGTTGGCGTCCTTCTGCATGGCGTCGACGATGGCGCCGCGCACCTGCGAGTCCTCGGGAGCGCGGGCGGCGAGCGCGTCGAGCGCCTTCAGCCGGGCGCCGGCGTTCTCGTCGCGCCGCAGCGCGTCGAGGAGCGCCTGGCGGACGTCGGCCTGGTCGGCGTGCGCGGCGAGGGCGTCGATGGCCTCGAGCCTCAGCCCCGAGTTCAGGCTGTCGCGCAGCGTCGTGACCAGCATCGCCCGGATCGCCGGATCGGCCGCGCTGCCTTCCATCGATCCACGCTGCAGGGTGTCGTAGCCGACCCGCAGCGTCCCCTCGGCGGAAGCGGGCTCGAGGCTGCGCACGCTCTTGACCGGCACGCTCTCCGGCCGCCGCGCCGCGGCGCGGTCCTCGACGACGCGCGCGGCGGGCGCTTCCGCGTCGCCGGCGTGGCGCGCCAGCAGGCCGGCCGGCGCGGTGCGCAGCGTCAAGGCTCCGACCAGGAACCCGGCGGCCAGCATCGCGAAGCCGTATGCCGGCGACAGGCGCACCTGCCGCCAGATCTCGAAGAAGCGCAGGCCCAGCGGCAGAGGCGCAGGCGGCGCCTCGGAATCGAGGGCCCGCGCCAGCGCATCGCGGCAGCCGTCGAGCAGGTCGTCCGACGGCTCGACCGCGGCATCGACCTGGAGCATCGCGTGCAGCCGCCGCTCGGACGACAGGACGTCGGCGCAGGCGGCGCAGCCGGCGAGGTGCGTGTCCATCTTGAAGCGCTCGCGCGCGTCGGTCTCCCCATAGAGGTGCAGGAGGATGGCGCGACGGGCCGATTCGCAGTTCATCTCAAACCTCCGCCGGCGCCGGATCGCCGGCCGGGCGCACGAACCCCGGGGTCAGCTCCCCCAGGTCGCCGAGCGCCTCGCGCAGGTGCCGGTGGGCGCGGAACAGGCAGTTCTTCACCGTGTCCTCCGTGGTGCCGAGGAGCTCGGCGACGGCGCGCAGGCGCATGCCGTGGTCGTGCCGCAGGACGAAGACCATCCGCTCACGGGCCGGAAGCGCGGCCAGGGCCGCGGCGATGCGGCGGCGGATTTCCCGGCGGGCCAGAGCCCGCTCCGGGTCGTGATCCGGGTGATCGTCCCGCGGCTCGAAGGACGCGAGGGTTCCGAACGATGATGCCTCGCGCGCGTCGCGGCCGGGCGCCGCTCCTTCGAACGGAACGGCCTCGGGCTGAGCGGCGCGGCGCCGCAGGTGGTCGAGACAGACCGTCGTGACGATCCGCTGCAGCCAGGTCCCGAAGGACGCATCTCCCCGGAACTGGCCGAGGCTGCGATACGCCTTGAGGAAGCTCTCCTGGTAGATGTCACGGGCCTCGTCCTCCGTCCGCATCAGCCTGAGGGCCAGCCTCAGGACGCTCCGGTCGTGCATCCGGACGAGAGTCTCGAAAGCGGCCCGGTCACCGGCCTGGGCCTGGGCAATCAGCGTGGCTTCGTCGGGTGGCGGCACGAAGTGGTCATCCTTGCCTGGGGCCCAATCTCGTCCTGACATCTTCGATAGACGGAGTCCTGCCCGGAAGGTGAGCAGACGAAAAGGTATTACCTGCTTTTTTCGGGGCGGTTCCTGTTGCCGGGTTTGCGAAGGCGGAATCCCCGTCCGCCGGTGGGACCACCGCCCCTTGATTACCCCGGCAAGGGGCTTCGGGTCAAGCCTTTCGAGGCTTCGGAGGCCGGCGCTTCGGGGTCAGCGGCTGGAACCCGGGGCGCCGGCACCCACATCGAAGAGGTAGATGGTGCCTCCCAGGACCGCCTTCGGCTGCTGGCGCCTCGCCGCCCCGTAGAACTGCTCGAGCCAAGGGTCCCAGATGTAGATCCCCTGCAGGTGCGTGGCCGAAATCGCGAGGGTGGCGCGTTCTCCCGGGGCCGGCAGCGACGTCCCCGGCTCGGAAGGGGACGAGGTCGGCAGCCTGCGGGCCTGGATGCCATAGTGGGCCGGGTCGGCCTGGCCGAAGTACGCCAGGTACAGGTTCCCGCCCGGATGCGACCGCTGCCAGGCGGCCAGGAGCGGCAGGTCCTGCCCCCAGTCGAGGTTCGAATCGCCGAGCAGCCCCAGCCGGTGCGGACGCGACGGCAGGTTGAAGAAGGCGATATCGTCGGGCCAGGCCGGAAGCGATTCCACCGCCAGTCCCGCCACGAGCAGCGCGAGCGCCACCGTCGCCGGACGTTTCCACCGCCGGCTCAGGTCCGCCGCCGCCACGCCGGCGCCGAGGAAGAGAAAAGGATAGAGAACGAAGGCGTGCCGCACGCCCAGGCTGACCCTGGAGGCGAGCGCCGCGCACCCGAACACGGCAACCGGCAGGACGAGACAGGCCGCCGTCCAGAGGATCGCCGGGTCGGGCCCTCCTCCCCCGGTTTCGCGAGCCGCACGCCCGCCCGAGGCGCGGAGACGCCAGGCCAGCCAGCCTTTCGTCGCGACGACGGCGGCGATGGTCGCCAGCGGGGCCTTGAAGAGGAAGGCCAGCGGCAGGTAGTACCACCAGCCCCCGAGGGTTCGCTCTCCCGCCAGGAAGCCTTCGCGGCGCTGCATCCCCTCGGCGGTGTAGACGATGCCGTAGAGCCACGCCTGCGGGAACAGCCGCTTCGCCTCCGCGAACCGGACGGCGCGCAGGAGAAGGCCCGGCTCCCAGCGCGACACCGGCGCCCCGGGCGCTGCGTCGAGACGACCGGTGGCGGCGAAGCGGACCGCGTCCTGGTGATTGCGTGCCATCCTCTCGAAGAGCGCATCGAGGTCGAGCTGCTTCGAGGGATCGGGCGTCGGCAGGAAACGGAACCCGCTGGTCGCCCAGATCGATCCCCAGGCCGCCGCGATGCAGACGACGGTGATCGCCGCCGCCGCGATGAGCCGGTCGCGGCGCGATGCGAGCGCCGCCCAGGACCAGGGGAGCAGGGCGCGCGCGGCGAGCAGCAGCGGCAGGAGCGGCAGGAACAGGAGCGCGGAGAACTTCACGCCGAACCCGGCCGCGAACGCCAGCACGACCAGGACGAGGCGCCCGGCGGTGATGCGTTCACCGAGCCGCCACACCGCGAACGCCAGGAGGAGCGTGACGAACGCCAGCGCGATGTCGTTCTTGACGAGCGAGGCGTGGCCGATGAGCCCCGGGTCGAGCGCGAACAGCGCCGTCGCCGCGAGGGCCGCGACCGGTCCGGCGAGCCGCCACCCGAAGCAGGCGACCAGCGCTCCGAGGGCGACCGCGACGATGAGCATCATGAGCCGCGCCCGCGCCACGACCCGATCCGGGTCGGCCGCGACCGTGGGGTGATAGAGCGTGTCGGCCGAGAACAGGTAGCAGGACCAGTAGTTGGAGAACATCCGGTCCCAGTGCGGGCTGCGGGTGTCCGGATGGAGCGCGTCCGGCCCGTTCAGGAGCGCCGACCAGCGCAGCCACAGCGACGGATGATCCGGATCGACGCGGAAATCATCCGCGTTGCGGATCAGCCAGCCGCCCACGGTGTGGAGCGGCTCGTCATAGACGGGGGACTTCCGCGTCGCCGCCGTCCATGACAACGTCGCGAAGATCGCCAAAAGCGCGACGCACGCGAGGACGGCTCCCCGATTCCGGGCGAAATCGATCCGCGCCCCGTCGCGGACCCGCCCTCCCGCCTCCGTCATCGCCGCGCAGTATAAGGCTGCGCCTGCGCCCATCTGCCGGCGGCGCGGGCCTTCGCCGGAAGCGCGGAGGGCTCAGCCGCGGATGAGGGTGCGGCTCTGCTCGCGCATGAACTGCGTGACGTAGTACGGACCGCCGGAGGACTTGCCGGAGGAGCCGCTCCCCTTCCAGCCGCCGAACGGGTTGATGCCGGGCCAGGCGCCGGTGGTGGCGCCGGCGCGCCGGTTGACGTAGACGACGCCGGCCTCGATCCGGTCGAGGAACTTCTGCACGTCACCCTCGTCCTTGGTGAAAAGGCCGGCGGTCAGGCCGAACTCCGTGCGGTTGGCCAAGGTCAGAGCCTCGTCGAGGGATTCCGTCTCCCAGACCGCCGTGATCGGCAGGAACATCTCCTCCTGCGACAGGAGGTGATCCTTCGGCAGGCCGCCGAGGATGGTCGGCTGCACGAACCAGCCGTGGGCGTGCGGCTCCTCCTTGAGCTGCGCGCCGCCGGTCAGCACTTTGCCGTCCTTGCGCCCCAGCTCGACGAAGCGCGCATAGCTCTCGTAGGCCGAGCGGTTGATGACCGGCCCGAGCCAGTTCTCTCGCTTCGAGGGATCGCCGATGGCGAGCTTCTTCGTCTTCTCCACGAGCAGCTCGGTGAAGCTCTTCGCGATCTTCTTGTCGACGTAGATGCGCGAGCAGGCCGAGCACTTCTGCCCCTGCAGGCCGAAGGCCGACTTCAGGACGCCCTCGCTCGCCTCGTCGAGATCGGCGCTGGCGGCGACGATCGCCGGGTTCTTGCCGCCCATCTCGGTGATGCAGGGTTTCGGGTAGCGGGTGGCGAACTTGCGGTAGATCGAGAAGCCGACGTCGCGCGAGCCGGTGAAGAGGATGCCGTCCACGTCGGGATTGGTCACCAGCTCCTCGCCGACGGTCGAGCCCGGGCCGGTGACGTAGTTGAAGACTCCCTCCGGCAGGCCGGCCTCGCGGGCGCAGTCATTGAGGAGCGCGCCGCTCCACGGCGTGTCGGTCGCCGGCTTGAAGACGACGGTGTTGCCGCCGAGGAGCGCCCCGCCCGAGGGCCCGCCGGCGAGCGCCATCGGGAAGTTGAACGGCGCGATGATCACCCACACACCGTACGGACGCAGGACGTCGCGGTTCTGCTCCTTCTCCGACAGCGTTTCCATCGGCTGTTCGTAGCCCTGGTGCTTTTCCACCTGGTCGCAGTAGTAGGAGATGAGGTCGGCGGTCTCCTGCGCGTCGCCCATCGCCTCGAGCCGGTTCTTGCCGACCTCGAGGCTGAGGGCCGCGGCGATCTCGAACCGGCGCTTCTCGATCACCCCTGCGAAACGCCGCACGTGGGCCACCCGCTCCTTCCACGCCATGCGCCGCCAGGTGCCTTCGTAGGCCTTGCGGGCGGCCGCGATGGCGTTGCGCGCGTCCTCGCGCGTGCCGCTCATGAACCGGCCGAGCAGCACGCGGGTGTCGCTCGGGCTGGTGTCACCAAACGTTTCCCGCGCCTGCACTTCCTTGCCGCCGATGAACATCGGCCAGCTGCGGCCGAGGCTCTTGCGGGCCTCGTCGAGCGCCTCGTCGAAGGCACGGGTGAACTCCGGCGTCTGGCCGGCGGCGAGGGTGGCGTAGGTGACTTTGGGTGCGGCGGGGTTCGACATCGTTTCTCCTTTGGGGTCGGGCGGAGGCGGGATTGTACCGCAGAGCATTGCGCCCGACCCGGTGACCGCCTACTGAAACAGCTCGGCGAAGGCGCGCCAGAGGACGGAGGCGGTGCGCGGGCCCGCGGAGCGCTCCTCGCCGCGCGGCGCCGACGCCAGACCGTAGGAGAAGGGGGGGCGGGCGTCCCACTCCGAGGCCGGGAGGAGATCTCCGAGGTCGTCGCCGCAGGCCGCGGCAATCATCTTGACCGGGGCCGGCATGAAGGACCGCAGCGGCGCCTCGATCGGAGCCCCGGGCAGATCGGCGGCGCTTTCCTGCGGGGCCTCGATGCCGCCGTTGACCAGCTCCGGGAAGGGAACGCCGGGAATGCAGGCCAGGTCGAGCACAGGCAGCCCGGCCCCCGTGATCCGCAGCGCGGCGACCTCGGTGCCGCGTTCGGTGCCGGACTCGGAGCCGCGACGGACACCGCGCGCCACGGCCTCCCGCCACTCCGCGGTTTCGATCGGCACCGAAAGCGACCGCGTGCGCAGGACGATCCGGCCGGTCGTCAGGTCGGCCGGCATGGGAGCCGCACCTTCCACGCGTCCCGACCAGGCGACGACCAGGGCGCGGGCCACGGCGGCGCCGAAGGCCTCGGGCCCGGCCGGCTCGCGCGCCGGCTGCATGCGCCCTGCCTGCGCGCCCGGCAGGATCATGCCGACGCCGCCGAACGCCCCTTCGAGGGTCGCGGCGGCGCCGCCGGGCCACTCGGCGGAGATCTCCCGCCCGCCGCGCGGCAGCGTCTCCGGTGCGGCGGAGAACTCGGCGACCGCCGCGATCCCGACGCGGCTCCGGGCGTTTTCGAGGCGCAGCAGCCAGGCCTGGTCGTCGAGCCGCAGCGGGCGCCGGTCGTCCTCGAGCAGGCGCGGCAGCCGCGTCGTCGCGAACGACAGCCGCGCCGGCGTGCGATCGCGCCATGCCTCGGCGATCGCCGCCGCCGTCTCGGACACGAGGCGGTTGCGCCAGGCGGGGTCCACCCGCACCCCCGGGCCGGAGAAAACCCCCTGGAGATCGGGTCCGAACCGGGTGCCCGTCGCCACCACGAGGAGGCCCGACAGCTCCTTCCCCTCCAGACGGCTGCGCGCCTCGTGGCGGATGGCCTCGACGTCCTCGCGGTCGATGGCGAACAGATCGAGCGTCACCAGGCCGAAGGCGGCGCCGCTGCACTCGAGCACGAGGGCGCGCGCGAAGATCGGATCCCGCACCCCGGTGGCCACGCGTCCTTCACCGAAGCCGGCGAGCGTCACGGTGGCGGCGGTCCCGCCGACCGGCGGCGTGATGTCGTGCGCCGCCGCTCCCGCCAGGATGGGCCCTTCGCCTGCCGCCGCCTTGCGCGCGGCCTCCTCGGCGGCTTTCTTCGTTGCGGCCGGGGCGGCCGGAAGGATCGTGATGGCCGGGGCGAGCAGCGCCAGGATCCACAGGGCCGCGCGAACCGGGCGCGGGACGACCGCCTTCACGGGCTCTCCAGGAGATCGAGGAGGGCCTTGCGCACCGCCGCGTCGGGCTCGGCCGACAGTCGCGCCTGGAGCACCGGCCGCGAGGCTGCCCCGCCGATGGCGAGCAGCCCTTCCGCGGCCGCCCGCCGCACCTCGGGCGATCGATCCTCGAGCCCCTGGCGCAGCGGCGCCAGACCGTCGGCAAGCCCGAGGGCGCGCAGGGCGCGGGCGGCGGCGAGGCGCGATTCGACCGGGTGCGCGACCAGGAGCGCGCTCAAAGGTTCCACAGCCCGGTCGTCGCCGAGACGGCCGAGCGCCGCGGCGGCGCCGGCCATCGATCGCGGCGGCCACCGCCGGGATGCGGCCGCTTCGACCGCGCGGGCCAGCGGTTCGATCGCGCCCGGACCGAATCCCTCGAGGCCGGACGCGGCGGCGACTCGCACCCCTTCGTCTTCGTCGCCGAGCCGCTCGACGATGGCGTCCAGGGCCCGCGTCTCCTGGAGTCGCGCCAGCCCCTCGATGGCGAGGGCGCGCACGCCGGGATCCTCGTCGTCGAGCGCCGCGCGCAGCGCCAGGCGGGCGCGCGGATCGTCCACCAAGCCGAGATCGGCGGCCGCGTCCTGCCGCAGGCGCTCGTCGCGGTCCTCGATGTCGTGCAGGAGACCGGCGAGACGATCGCGCGGCGTGAAGTAGCCGTCGATGGCGTGCACCACGAGGTCTCCGCGCGTCACCGCGACGCGCAGCCGGCGCCAGCCCTTCGCGTCCTTGTTCGGGTCGATGTCCCAGGCGAGGTAATACTGGCTGCGGAACTCCTCGCCGAGGCGCGCGAACAGCCGCGGCAGGTCCCCGCCGGTGTAGAGCAGCCGACCTCCGGTTGCTTCGACGAATCCCTCGAACGCCTGCCACGAGGAGGGCATGCCGGGGCGCACGCCGTACACCACGGTCTGGGTCCGCAGGCAGAGGCGCAAAAGGTCCTGCATGAAGAGCGACTGGGTCACTGGCTGCGCCCGGTCGAGCGTGTTGTCCACGCCGTCGCTGACGACGAGCACCACCTTGCGGCCGGGACGCCCGCGGACGTCCTTGAGGATCGACTCGATCGACTGGAACAGGGCGGTGCCGCCGCGCGCCCGCCCGATCGCACGCAGGCTCTGCTCGAGCGGCGCGCTGTCCCCGGTGAACGGCTGCAGGACGGTCACCTGGTCGTTGAACTTTGCGACCAGGATCTCGTCGTCGGGACGCAGCCCCTGGAGGAGGGCCCGCGCCGCGTCCTCCACCTCGTGGATCTGGCTCCCCATGCTCTGGGACAGATCGAGCAGGACCGCGACCGACAGCGGCCGCTCCGCCCGCCCCTCTTCGGGACCGCACTCGACCAGGGCTTTTGGCTCGCCGCTTTCGAGGACGCGGAAGTCGTCGCAGGTCAGGTCCCGGACGGGATGCCCCTGGCGATCGGTGACGGTGACCGTGACGCCGATCCGCTCCCACGGGCGATCGACCACCCGCACGCTCTCCTGGTAGCTGTTGGTCGGCGGTGGTGCGGCGGAGGCCGCCGCGGCGGCCGACCCGGGGGCGACGGCCCAGGCGGCGGCCGACGCCAGGGACAGGACGCTGAGCCGCCGGAGGACGCTTCTCATGCGCGGCATTCTAGAATCGGCGGCGTCCGGCGGCATGCTCCGCTCGACTAGAATCCACGGCCGTGATGCAGCGCCTGACCTCCCCACTGCTCGCCGCGGCTCTCCTCGCCGCCTTCGGGTGCGGCGCCGGCAACGAAGCCGCGCCGCTCCAGGCCGCCCCCGCACCCGCGGCTTCCGGGGAGACGAAACCGACAGGCCCGGCGAAAGCCGCCGGCGCCCCGGCGGTCGAGGCCGCCTGGGAACGGCTCGAGCCAGGGCTGGAGTTCGCCGCCTTCCGTTCGCGGCTCGCGGCGGCCGGGGATCGGCTGATCCGCGTCCTGCGCATCGACCCGGCCCGCTATCGGCTGCGGCTGCTCAACGCCTCCTCCGAGCCCGGAGGACATCCGCGCACGGCGCGCGACTGGGCCGAGAAGAACCACCTGACGGCCGCCATCAACGCCAGCATGTACCAGGCCGACATGCGCTCGAGCGTGTCCTTGATGCTGACGCGCGGGCACGTCAACAACCCGCGGCTCTCGAAGGACAAGGCGATCCTGGCGTTCGACCCCCTCGAAGCGGGGCTGCCGCCGGTGCAGATCATCGACCGCGAGTGCCAGGACTTCGCCGCGCTGCGCGACCATTACGCCACGCTCGTGCAGAGCATCCGCATGATCTCGTGCGACGGCCGCAATGTCTGGGAGCCGCGGCAGGGAGCCTGGAGCACCGCCGCTATCGGCATCGACAAGTCCGGGCGGATCCTGTTCATCCACGCGCGCGCGCCGCACACGACGCACGATCTCATCGAGGTGCTGCTGGAGCTGCCCATCGAGCTGAAGAACGCCATGTACGTCGAGGGCGGGAGCGAAGCGCAGCTGTACATCCAGGCCGGCGGCAAGACGCTGGAATTCGCCGGCTCGCTCGAGGATCAGGACGACACGGGGCCGGCCCGCCTCATCTGGCCGATCCCCAACGCCGTCGGCATCGAGCGCATCCGCTAGCCCGACGGGGTGGATGCTAACCGGGGCGCCGGTAAACTTCCCGGCCTCCGACCCAGGTGCTGCGCACCTTCATCGCGCCGCCGGCCCCGGGGGGCGCGGCGAGCAGGACGAAGTCGGCCTTCTCCCCCGCGGTCAGCGGCCGACCGGCATCCGCCTCGCGGTGCGGCTCGGCCCACTGATCGGTGACGGCCGGTGCCGGCGGCAGGACCTCGGGCGCCGCCGCCCCGGCGGTGCGGCACGCCGCCTCGGCCGCCTGCAGCGCGGCCGGATCGCCGCCGGAGGCGAACACCACGTCGATCGCGGCGGATTTGGCGCGGCCGCACCAGCCGCCCGCCGCGGCCCCGAGCGCCGGATCGAGGAGCAGGCGGAGCGTGATGCGGCCGGGATCCCCGTCGGCCACGGCGCCGTGCGACAGGACCGCATCGGCTGTGGCCTCCGGAGCCGGCAGGAGAAGCGCGACGCGCATCGGCAGGCGGCCGCTCCGGGCGAGGGCGCGCCACGGACCGAGCACCGCCTCCTCCCCCGCCTGCGGATCGCGCAGCCCGAGGCGGCCGGACGCCGCGATGGCCTGCACCCCGGTGATGCCGAGGCCGGCGGCCTGTTCGAGCGCCGCCAGGAGGCCTTTCTGCCGTTCCTCGATCGTCAGCGGAGCGACTTTCCGCAGCACCGCGAGGAGCGCCTCTCCTTCGACGAGCCCTTCTCCCTGCAGCCCGGCCCGATCGAGCGCCGTCTTGTTGACCCAGCCGGCCTTGCCGCCGCGCCGCACGAACAGGACCGGATTGGCGCCGACGATGTCGCTGAGGAGGCGCTTGTCGGGCGGGCGCGGCTGCACCCAGCGCGTCTCGTCCCAGTCGCGGCCGAGCACCCAGCCTCCCGGCTCGAGGGTCCGGGCGCGCGCCCGGGCGCGCTGCACCGCGTCCTCCTCGCTCTGGGCGTCGCTGAGATCGAGATAGTCGTCGCCGCCGCTCGCCTCGTTGAGCAGCCGCTCGCCGATGAGGGCGGGATCGGCCAGGGACACGCGCAACCCGGGGACGACGGCGGCCCCGCCGAGATCGAACTCCATCGTCTTCGGGCCCCGGTGGACGTCGACCGCGTCTCCGCTCCCGGCCGCGAGGACCAGCCCGTCCTTCACCGCCAGCGCCTCCACCGTGCCGGCGCCGGTCTGGATCGCGCCGTGGCGCAGGATGACCTCGGCTTCGACCGGCGGCTTGCCGCCGCACGCCGCCGCGGCGAGACCGAGCCCGATCGCCGCCGCGACCGCACCCGACGGCCTCACGAACGCCCGCCGAACAGGCCGCGCCGCCGGAAGAACCAGGCCATCGCCGCCACCACCAGGAGCATCACGATCCACACACCGAGGTAGCCGTAGCGCCAGTGCAGCTCGGGCATGTGGTCGAAGTTCATGCCGTACACGCCGACGATGAAGGTCAGCGGGATGAAGATGGTCGCGATGACCGTCAGCACCCGCATGATCTCGTTGGTGCGGTTGGAGACGATCGACAGGTGGGCGGCGAGCGCGTCGGAGACCTGCTCGCGGTAGGTGTCCGACAGATCGGTGATGCGCACCAGGTGATCGGCGACGTCGCGCAGCCCGAAGATCGCCTTCTCGTCGATCACCGGGAACTCCCGGCGCACCAGCCGCAGCAGGGTGTCCCGCTGGTGCCCGGAGATCCGCCGCAGGCGCATCAGCGCCTTCTTGAAGTCCATGACCTCCGTCAGCACCTCCTCGGTCGGCGCGGTGAAGATGCGCCCCTCGACGTCGTCGATCTTCTTCTCGAATTTCTCCAGCACCGGCAGGTACTGGTCGACCTGGTAGTCGAGGACGTTGTAGAGGACCGCATCGGGCCCGTCGCTCATGATCTTCGGATTGTGCCGGGCGCTCTCCATGGCGTGCTGCACGCTGCGGGACGCGTCCCGGTGGAAGGTCACGATGTACGACCGTCCCACGAACGCCGAGAGCGGCCGCGTCTTGAACTCGCGAATCGACGTGTCCGGGTGGACGCCGTGGGTCAGGATGAACAGGTAGTCCTTGAAGTCCTCGACCTTGGGGTTCTGCCGCCTGGAGGTGCAGTCGTCGACGGCGAGCGGGTGGAAATGGAACACGCTCGTCAGGATCGCCGTCTCCTCCTTGCCCGGCGCCGCCAGGTCGACCCAGACGACACGGTCCGGTCGCCCGAGGAGCGCGGGGAGATCGGCGGCGGCGTGCCCTTCGCGCAACCCTTCGTCCGGGCTCCAGGACAGGATGCTGATCACGCCGCCCTCCCGCGGTGGGGCGGCATCTTAGCGCAGGGTCAGTCGAGCAGGGGCGACGGGACGAAGAGCCGGCCCTGGTGGATGGCGACGAAATCGCCGAGCATCCCGTAGGCGGTCTGCGCCACGGTCGAGTCGGTGCTCGCCACGCGCAGCGTGCCGGCCAGCTCGGTTTCGAACGAGGCGCCCAGCGCCCCGGCGCCGAGGGTGGCGAGGAAGTCGCCGGGCGAGTACGCGACCGGGGCGACCCGGATGCGCTCGCCGCGGCCCCCGGTGACGGCGAGGCGGACGCACTTACCCTTCTCCTGCTGGTGACGCAGCCAGTCGAGATCGACGGCGGAGACGGGGGTGCGCTCGACGTCGCCGGGGTGGAGGTTCTCGCCGCACAGCACGTTCGCCACGATGACCCCCTTGACCGCGTGATCCCAGCCGTCGAGGTCGTGCGCCGGGTTCGCCTCCGCCACGCCGAGGCGCTGCGCCTCGCGCACCGCCTCGTCGAGCGGGATCCCCTGCGCCACGGCGTGCAGCACGCGGTTGCTCGTGGAATTCAGCACCGCCTCGAAGCGTCGCAGCCGCCCGACCGGAAGCACGGACTCGAACAGGTCGAAGACCGGCAGGCAGTCGGCCACGGTCGATTCGAAGCGGAAGCCGCAGGATTTGGCGCGCGCGAGCCGCAGCAGCTCGGCCGCGCCGAACGCGAGCGGCCCCTTGTTGGCGCTGACGACCGCAAGACCACGGCCGAGCGCGCGCCGCAGGCGTGTCAGCGCCGGCTCCCCCGTCTTCGGGTCGAGGGGCGTCGCCTCGAACAGCAGATCGATCGGCGCCTCATCGAGCGTCTCGTCGAGCGCCGGTCCCTGCGGCCAGCCGTCCAGAAGCGCCGCGGCCAAGTCGAGCCCGCCCGCGCGGACGATCGCGCCGCGCCGGCGGTCGGCCAGAAGCGTCGGGACGAAGGCGAGGCCGTGCCGCGCCAGGAGCTCGTCGCGCCGCTCCAGCAGCAGCCCGGCGAGCGCGCGATGAACGTGCCCGAACCCCGCGAGACCGATCCGCCACGTGCGCGTTGCGCTCATGACGCGGATGATACGATGCCCGGGAGAGGCCATGACGGCATCTCAATCACGCGCATATTCTTCGAGGGGGGGACGATGGCGGATCGTTTCAGCATCCGGTTCGGCGAGGCAATGGGAGCGGGCAGCGAGGACTGGCTCTGGACCGAGCCGGAGATCGCCATCGGTCCGATGGACGGCCCGGTCGGACAGGCCATCGCCAACCTCATGGGTCAGACCGCCGGCTTCTCGCGCTTCTTCTGCCTCGTCGACGGCGGCAAGCAGGTCAAGCCGGTCACCCTCATGGTCCCGAAGGTGCAGCTGAAGAAGATGATCGACGTGTCCATCTACGGGGGCCCGGTGCAGGCCGGAATCGCCGACGGCGTGCTGGACGCCGTGCAGGCCGGCATCATCCCGAAGGCCAAGGCCGACTCGTGGGCCATCCTGGCGATGGTCTGGGTGGACCCGCGCCTGTCGGACATGAAGGACGCCGACTGGGACGAGCTGTATCGCAACAACCGCAGCGCCATGAAGGAAGCGATCGAGAAAGCGCTCAAGGGCAAGCCGACGGCCGCCGAGCTCCTCAAGGAGGACCGCCGCAAGCCCCGGCACATGTACTTCAACGCCTCGAAGAGCAAGTGGGAGTTCTAGAAGAATCGCAAGGAGCACCGATGCCTGAAAAACTGCCGGTCCTCGACGCCGCCACCCTCGACGCGCGGCTCGCGGAGATGCCCGGATGGAAAGTGGAGAACGGCTGGCTCCGCCGCAAGTTCAACACCGACGGCTGGCCGACGACCCTCATGCTCGTCAACGCCGTCGGCTTCCTGTGCGAGGCGGCCTATCACCACGCCGACCTCGAAGTGACCTGGGGCAAGCTGTGGGTCAAGCTCCAGACCCACTCCTCCGGTGGCATCACCGAGCGCGACTTCGCCCTCGCCAAGGAAATCGATCGTCTTGCCCTCTGGCGACCGCCCCAGGGCTCCGCGATGGAAGGCACTCCCAACAAGTGGGTGCACGCGAAGTAGCAGGAAACCGTACGACGTAGCCACCGCCTTCCGCTTCCGCCCCCGATGGCGATGAAGATGGTCGACACGCACCTGAGCCCGCGGGAGGGGCCTGTGCAGCCCCCGCCGCGGGCTCGTAAGCGGTCTCGCGACGTTCAGACGCTGGTCTGCGGCCGCTTGTACTCGGGGATCTCGCGATAACGGTCGTTTGCAGGCTTGCGGTTCCCGTCGTGGTTGACGGGGTCATGGCCGCGCAGACCGGGGGCGATCATGGGTGCAATCCTCGTCTGGGGAGGTTCGATGGAGTCGAATCGGATCATGGTGCCCTCCTTCCTCGCCGTTTCTCTGGCGCGAGATGACTCTGCGCCCCGGGGAAAAGCCGGGCAATGGGGCGCACGCTCCATGGCACGTCAGGAAGTTCGGAACCGGGATTCAGGAGGCGCGGAACCCTTCCGCGCGGCATCTCGCCGGGCTACAAAGTGGCGGGGAGATCGAGCGTGCCGAGCTGGCTCATGAGGTAGCTCTCGAGCACCGAGCGCTCGGAGTCTCCGGTCTCGGCGAACTCCACCCCCATGCCGCTTTCCGCGTCGAGGTCGCCGCGGCCCTGGCGGATGACCTTGCCCTTGAGCCGCAGGCTGCGCGAGCCGGAGCCGACGCAGAACACCATCTCGATCGCCGTGCCGACGGGGTACGGCGCCTGGGTCTCGATGAAGCAGCCCCCGGCCGAGAGCGATCGGATGGTGTCGTAGTTGAAGTAGTCGGCGGCGCAGAGATCCGGCTCGCGGTGGGCGACCGCCAGCTCGGTGCGGATGCGCAGCTCCTTGCGCTTGGCGAGATCGAACATCTCGTGCATGCGCAGGTACAGGTCATTGAGCTTCAGCGGACTGCCGACGAGCGTCGGCACGTTGCCGAGCACGGCGCGCACCGCCTGCTCCTCCTGGGCGTTCGAGACGCAGACGAGCAGCGGCAGTCCGGCCCGGTCGAAGTGCTGGTGCACGAGAGCGAGACAGCGCTTGCGTGCCTCCTCCTCGGCGGGAGGACGGACGACCACGAGCGCCGGGCCGACCCGGGCGGCCCGCTCGATCTCGGGTCCCTCCGGGTAGGCGGTGACGATCTGATACCCGAACTTGAGGACCGCCTGGGCCAGCCCGAGCAGGGTGGCCGATTGCCGGGCGATGATCAGGACGGGGGGCCTCACGCTGCGAATCTAGGAGCCTTGCCGGCAATTGTCCATACCGCGACAGGCGCAATGCCCGGACCGACGGGGACCGCCCCTGAATGGGCTGGACGATCCAAATCGGGGCGATCTGCGGCAGAATCCCCGCCTCACGCAGAAGGAGGCCTGATGCCGTCCGTCGATGCCGCCCGTCCGACCCGGGGGATCCCGGCGAGGTCGTTCGCTGTTGCCCTGCTCGGTGCCGCGCTCCTCTCTTCGGCCTCCCCGGGAACGGCGGCGGCCGCTGCGGCCCAGCCCGCGTCGGCGGCCGCGTCCTCCGGCACGTCGCACCCGTTCTCGGTGCGCGACATGGTTGCGATGGAGCGGATCTCCGATGCGCGCCTCTCCCCCGACGGGAAATGGATCGTGTACTCGCAGCGCGTTTACGAGTGGGACGGGAACGCGACCTCGATCAACCTCTGGCTCCTGCCGGCGGACGGCGGCGAGCCGCGCCGGCTGACGGCCGGCAAGTCGCGCGACACCTCCCCCGACTGGTCTCCCGACGGCAAGACCATCGCGTTCGTGTCGGACCGCGGCGGCTCGTCGCAGATCTGGACGATCGATCCCACCGGCGGCGAGGCGGCGCAGCTGACCCGCTTCCCCGTGGACGTGGACAATCCGCGCTGGGCCCCGACGGGCCGGCGCATCGCCTTCAGCGCCGAGGTGTACGTGGACTGCCCCGATCTGCAGTGCACGGCCGACCGTGACAAGAAGGCGGGCGACGATCCGGTCAAGGCGCGCCTCTACGATCGCCTGCCGATCCGGCACTGGGACACGTGGGAGGACGGCAGGCGCAGCCACCTCTTCGTCTGGACACCCGGCGGCATCGGCGGACAGCCTGGCGGCGAGAAGCCGGCCTTCACGCCGATCGACATCATGAAGGGCATGGACGCCGATGGTCCGCCGAAGCCGTTCGGCGGGACCGAGGAGTACTCCTGGTCGCCGGACGGCAAGTCGATCGCCTTCACCTCGAAGGAGCGCGCCGACGACGCCTGGTCCACCGACCTCGACATCTATCTCGTGTCGGCCGACGGCGGCGGGCGTCGCTGCCTGAGCGAGGCCAACGAAGCGCAGGACGGGAACCCGGCATTCTCCCCGGACGGCAGGACCCTGGCATGGCTGGCGATGGCGCGTCCGAAGTTCGAGGCGGATCGCCAGCGCGTGGTGTTGTATGACGTCGCCGCGGGAACGACGCGCGCCATCACTGAGTCGTGGGACCGCTCCGCTTCGAGCCTGGCGTGGGCCCCGGACGGGCGCCGCCTCTACGTGACCGCGGATGACACCGGCCGCGTGAAGATCTTCTCGCTGACCCTGGCGCCGGGCGCCGGCGACGCGAAGGTCGCGGTCGTGGAAGCGGAGGGACACAACGGCGGCGTCGAGGTCGGCCGGGACCGCATCGTCTACCTGCACGACTCCATGGTCTCCCCCGCCGAGATCTGGACGGCCCGTCCCGACGGGACGGGCAAGCGGCCGCTGACGCGCGTCAACACCGGCCGCATGGCCTCGGCGCGCGTCTCCGCGCCGGAGGAGTTCTGGTTCGACGGCGCGAACGGTGACAAGGTCCACGGCTGGCTCGTCAAGCCGGTCGGGTACGAGGCCGGGAAGAAGTATCCGGTGGCCTTCCTCATCCACGGCGGGCCGCAGGGCGCGTGGGCCGACCAGTTCCACTATCGCTGGAACCCCGAGGCATTCGCCGGCGCCGGCTACATGACCATCGCCATCAACCCGCGCGGCAGCACCGGCTACGGCCAGAAGTTCACCGACGAGATCAGCGGCGACTGGGGCGGCAAGCCCTACGAAGATCTCATGAAGGGGCTCGACCACCTGCTGGCGACCCGCCGGGACATGGACGGCGATCGGATGTGCGCCCTCGGCGCCTCGTACGGCGGCTACATGATCAACTGGATCAACGGACACACCGACCGGTTCCGCTGCCTCGTCAGCCACGACGGCGAGCTGGACGTGAAGACCTCCTACTACATCACCGAGGAGCTGTGGTTCCCCGAGTGGGAGTTCGGCGGCACGCCCTGGGAGCATCCGGAAGGCTACGCGAGGGTTTCACCCGAGGCGTTCGTGGCGAAGTGGAAGACACCGATGCTCGTGGTGCACGGCGCGAAGGACTTCCGCCTGCCGGAGACGGAGGGTTTCGGGGTGTTCACCGCCCTGCAGCGGCGCGGCATCCCCTCGCAGCTGCTGTATTTCCCCGACGAGAACCACTGGGTCCTCAAGCCGCGCAACAGCGTCCGCTGGTACGACACGGTGCTGGCGTGGCTCGAACGGTGGACCTCGTCCGGAGCGCGCTGACCGCCCGTCACAGCCCGCACGACGACGACGCGCGTCCGTTTTCGCCTCCGGGGAAAAGCCGACCGCCGTCTCGGTGCTTCCACAGATGGATCCCGGATCCCTGTGGCGGTACCGTCTCGGCCCAATGCGAACCGAACAGGTCCCCCTCCCGGCCCCGGCGCGCCTCGAAACGCTGCAGGCGATTTTCGAATCCCAGGCGGAGGCGCGTCCCGACGCCGTCGCGGCCGTGTTCGGCGAAGAGGAGACGCGCTATGCACGGCTCGAGGAGCATTCCAACCGTGTGGCACGCGCCCTGCGCGCCCGGGGAATCGGACGCCACAGTCTCGTGGCCCTGCTGGCGCCGCGATCGATCGAGCACGTGGTGGGGATGCTCGGCATCCTCAAGGCCGGAGCCTGCTGCGTTCCGCTCGACCCCGAGGATCCGCCCGCCCGTCTCGACGCCCTTCTCGGAGACTGCGACCCCGCGGGCCTTCTGACCGCCGGCCCCGTCCCCGAGCTGCGCTTCGACGGCCTGCGCCTCGACCTTGGCGCCGTGGAGATCGCCGCGGCCGGGGACGACCGCCTGGAGCGTTCGGAGCAGGACGCGCAGCCGCGCGATCTCGCCTTCCTCTTTTATGTCTCGGGCGGGGACGGCCGGCCGCACGGCGTCATGCTCGAGCACCACAACCTCGCCCACCTGGTGCGCGCGCGCGCCGCCCTCTTCGGCATCGGCCCGGAAGATCGCGTCTACCAGGGGTCCGCGCCCGGGACCGACCGCGCGGTGGAAGAGATCTTCCTGGCGCTCGAAGCCGGCGGAACGCTGATCATCGCCACGCGGGAGATGGCGCTCGCCGGGCGGCACCTGGCGCGGCTCCTGACCCTGCAGGGGGTGAGCGTCCTGTCCACGACGCCCACGCTCCTGGCCCTGCTGGCCGGTGACGTCCCGACCCTGCGGCTGGTCCTGCTCGAGGGCGAGCCGTGTCCGCGCGACCTCCTGGGACGCTGGAGCCGGCCGCAGCGCCGCCTGGTGATGGTCTACGGCGTCACCGAGACGTGCGGCATCGCGGCGTGCGCCGACGTGACCCCCGAGGGGGCGATTCACTTCGGTCAAGCGGTCCCGGGGGCGCGCGTGCGCATCGCCGATCCCGACTTGCGCCCGGTCGCACCCGGCGAGGTCGGGGAAATCTGCGTCGGAGGGGCCGGGCTCGGCCGCGGCTACTACGGCCGTCCGGCCGAATCCTGGTCGCGGTTCGTCCACGATCCCTGGGCGCCGGCCGACTTCACCGATGCGCGCGTCTTCCGCACCGGCGACTACGGCCGCATCGACCCCCACGGGAACCTGCACCTGCTCGGACGGGCCGACGGCCAGGCGCGCCTGCGCGGCAGGCGCGTCGAGATGGAGGAGATCGAGCGCCAGCTCGAGTCCGTGGAGGGCGTTGAGGCCGCGGCCTGCGCCGTGCGCACGGGCGAGGACGGCGACGCGCGGGTGGTGGCGTGGATCGAGCGGAGACCGGGTCTCGCCCTCGACGGCGAGACGGTTCGTTCGGCGGTGCGCGGGCGCCTGCCGGCCGGGATGGTCCCGGCGCTCATCGAGGTGGTCGAGTCGCTGCCACGACTCGCCACAGGCTCGCTCGACCGGGCCGCGCTGCCGGAGACCGGGCCGCGCGGGGCGCGGGCGCCGTCGCACGGCGGGGCCCCCCACACGGTGGCGGAGGTGCGCATCGCGGCGCTGTGGGAAGGGCTGTTCGCGCCGGCCCGTGTGGCGCGCGAGGATCATTTCTTCCTCGACCTCGGCGGCCATTCACTCCTGGCGCGCCGCATGATCGCCGAGCTGCGCAAGGATCCCTGGTTCGCCCATGCCACCGTCGAGCACGTGTACGACCATCCCACGGTGGCCGCGCTGGCCGCGGCGCTGCTCTCCACCGGTCCCTCCGATCCGGCCTCCGGGTCGACTTCAGCGCGCCGTTTCCGGCGCGGCGAGCGCCGGCGGCACGCCTTCGCGGGCGTGCTGCAGGCGGTGGGTCTCTATGCCGTGTTCGCCTTCGCGTGCTCGCAGGCGGTGGCGTTCTTCCTCGGGTTGACGCTTCTGCGCCGCGAAGGCGTCGCCCCGGCGCAGGCCACGGCTGGAGCGGTGCTCGTCGCCGCACTGGCGCTGCCGTTGGCGCTGCTGCTGGCGATCGCCGCCAAGTGGATCCTGCTCGGCCGGGTTCGGCCCGGGCGTCATTCGCTCTGGGGCTGGTACCACGTGCGCCACTGGTTCGTCACCCGCCTGGTGGACACGCTGCCGCTCGAACTCCTCGCCGGAACGCCGCTCCTGTGCTGGTTCTACCGCGGGCTGGGCGCGCGCATCGGCCGCGACGTCCACCTCGGGACGCGGTCGATCGAAGGGTTCGACCTGGTGCGCATCGGGGACGGCTCGAGCCTCGGCGCGCGGGCGCGCCTCATCGGCTCCAAGGCGGAGGACGGCCTGCTGGTGCTGGGCCCGGTGCGGATCGGGGCGGGCTGCTTCGTCGGCACGCGCTCGTCGCTCGAGCCGCAGACGCGCATGGAGGACGGGGCGCGGCTGGAGGACCTGTCGTACCTGCCAGGCGGCTCCCGCGTCCGCGCCGGTGAGACGTGGTCCGGAGCGCCGGCGCGGCCGGCGTCCGCCGACGCCTTCGTGCCGCCGGGACCCGCGCCGGCAACGGACCGCGCCCGGCCGCGTCCGAAACGACTGCGCGTGCCGGCGCTCGTCTACGGCCTGCTCGCCGTGGTGTTGTCGCTTCTCCCCGCGGCCGCGGCCGCGCCGGGAGTGCTCCTGCTGCTGCGCCTCGGCCAGTCCCCCGCTCCGTGGCTCCTGCTTCCGGCGGCGCCGCTCGCGGGCGCGACGTTCGCGCTCCTGCTCGCGGCGGAGATCGTGCTGCTCAAGAGGCTCTGCGTCGGCAGGCTCGCCCCCGGCCGCCATCGCCTGCACGGTCGCTTCTACCTGCGCGCCTGGCTCTCCGAGCGGCTGCAGGGACTGGCCTCGCCGATCCTCGGCGGGTTCCAGGGGACCGTCTACCTCGCGCCGTGGTACCGGGCGCTCGGGGCGCGCATCGGCCGCAGCGTGGAAATCTCCCGGCCGGCCTCGGTCGTCCCCGATCTGCTCGACATCGCCGACGAGGCGACCATCGCCGAAGGCGTGCTGCTGGGGGCGGCGCGCGTGGAGCGGGGGTTCGTGACGCTCACGCCGACTCGCGTCGGACAGCGCGCCAGCCTCGGCAGCGCCGCCGTGGTCCCGCCGGGCGCGCGGCTCGGGGATGCGTCGCGGCTCGAGCCGCTCTCGGTGCTGCCGGCGGATCCGGACGATGCGGGCCGCCACGGCGCCGCCTGGATCGGCTCTCCTGCGCGTCCGTCCGTGCTCGCACGCGGCGACACGCCTCTCTTCGGTGAAGAGGCGACCTATCGGCCCAGCCGGTCGCGCCGGGCGCTGCGCGCTTCGGTCGAGGCGGTCCGCGGCATTCTGCCTGCGGCAGGTTTCATCTCGGTGATCACCGCGACGGTCCTCTCGGCCGTCGCGCTGCGCGCGGAGCGCGGCGCCCCGGCCACCCTCCTCCTGATGCCGGTCGCGTACCTCGTGGCCTGCCTTGCCGCCTTCGGCGTCGTCGTGGTGGCGAAATGGGCGCTTCTCGGCCGGGTGGCGCCCCTGGTACGGCCTCTCTGGAGCCCCGAGGTCTGGCGGCTGCAGGCGGTGGAGGCGCTCTACGAGTTCCTGGCGGCGCCGCTTCTGCTCGGAGCGCTGCGCGGCACTCCCTTCCTGCCGTGGTGCCTGCGGCTTCTCGGCGCGCGCATCGGCCGCTGCGTGTCGCTGAACACCACCCGGGTCGCCGCCTTCGACCTCGTCGAGGTGGGAGATCGCAGCGCGCTCAACGAGGACGCCGAGCTGCGCTCCCCGCTCGTGGAGGACCGCGTGCTCAACGCGTCGCGGCTGCGCATCGGCTCCGACTGCTCGGTCGGCGCCGGGTCGGTGCTTCTCTCGGGGACCGAGATGCAGGATGGTTCCCGGCTCGGGGCATTGTCCATCCTCAGGAACGGCGAGACGCTGCCGGCGGGGACGTCCTGGGCAGGGCTTCCGGCCATCCCGGTGCCGCCGTCGGTGCTGACGCTCGCGACGACGAACGGCCCGACGCAGCCGATGGCCGCGGGGCTGGCCTGACGGCGGCGGCGCGGGCTCCTTTCCTTTCTACTTCTTCGATTTCTTCGGACGCGCCGCGGCGACGTCCTCGACCCACGACAACGCCGCCATCATCGCCGGGAACCCGATCGTCGTGGTCGCCAGGAGCACGACATGCCGGCACTCGTCGGCGGTCGCACCCGCTTCGAGCGAACGGCGCACGTGCGAGTGCACGGCCCCTTCGAGCCGCGCTCCCACGGCGATGCCCAGCTTGACGAGCGCCGCCTCCTTCGCCTCGAGGGGGCCCGCCTCACGGCACGCGGCGCCCAGCTTCTCGTAGGCCCTCAGCACCTCGGGATATCGCCTGCGGTTCTGGCTGTACCAGCCGGGGATCTTCGCCACGCGACCCTCCTCGCGCAGCATTCTAATCAACGAATCAGCGGGACGCCGGGCCGGACGCGGGGACGACGATTTCGACGGTCGCGTCGCGGGCGTGGCCGGCATCGTCTTCGACGCGGAAGCGCACGCGGTACACGCGCCCGGGCCCGTTCCCCCGGCGTTCGGCGCGGAGCAGCAGGTCGACTCCCCCGCCCTGCGCCCCGCGCAGCACGATGTCGCCCGTGCTGCGGCCGTCCGCGCTTCCGTCGTCCGCCTCGCTGCTGGTCACGTCCACGAAAGTCACGCGCGCGCTGCCGCGGCACGCGTCCTCCGCCTGGACCACCACGTGCACCGGCACCAGTCGGTGGTCCGGCGGCCACAGCACGGCCGGCGTCGACTCGGCCCTGGTGATCGAAGGGGGCAGCGTGTCGGCCACGGTCACGTGGAAATCCCGGCGCGCCGCGAGACCGGTCGTGTCCACGACGAACAGCGCGATGTCGTGCACGCCGTTGGCGAGGGTCACGTCCGCGACCGGACCGGTCGCCAGCAGGCGCGCGTCCTGTGCCGCGATCTCGAGCCAGATCCAGGCAAGGGAGTCGCCGTCGGGATCGGACGCGCCCTGGCCATCGAGGTGAACCAGCGTCCCGGCCGCGCCGCCGGAGCATTCCGCCCGGACATCGGCGAGCGGGCCCGTGGACGGAGGCCGGCCGAAGACGAGCGCGGCCTCATCCTGGCGCCGCAGCGACGCCCGCGCGTGCCGCGGCGGGGTGACGCCGTCGGTCGCGGTGAGCGCGAGAGTGAACTCCCCGGCGCCGCCGAGCGCCTCGAGCGGCACCGGCTCCGGACGGTCCCCCGCCCAGGTGCGATCGAGGACGGGCTTCTCGACCTCGCCGGTCAGATCGAGGTGGTCGGGCGCGATCACCTCGAGCCGCAAGTCGAACTGGGCGTTCCGATCGGCGATCGGCCGCACGCAGACATCGAACGGAGGCACGCGCGCGCTGAGGAGGAGCTGCCCGGTGAAGGAGAGTCCCGGCGAGCCGCAGGTCCCTTCCGCCAGCTCGTAGTCGGGCCGGCCGTCGTCGCACGCCAGGAGCGAATCCTGATCGAAAAGAACGGCGTCGCCGACCGAGCCGTTGACGTAGGCCACTCCTCCGCCGACGCCGGTCGCCGGATGCAGCACGCGCCGGCAGTCGATCGGGGCGATGGGGTCCCCGGCGGCCGCGTCGAGGAGCGTGGCCGCGGTCGTATCGCGCCTGGCGAGGGTCAGCCGGCCCGAGAGCGGATCGTGCTGCGGGTCCTCGAGCAGAAGCGACGCGGCCAGGGCCGCTGCGGGGTCTGAGGTGGCGCCGCGTTCCGGCGGCAAGTAGAGAGACGGAGACACGCCCAGGATCGCGAGCGACGGCTGGCAGGCGTCGCCGGCGGAATCGCCGTCCCGATCCTCCTGTCCCGGATTCGGCGCGTCGGGGCAGTTGTCGGCGAGCGGTCCGACGCCGTCGCCGTCCCGATCGACCATGTCGAACCAGACCGAGCCGGCCGCCGGATGGCCCCCGAACGCTCCGCTCGTCGTCGGGGGAGCGGCGAGCGGATCGAGACCGCCCTGCGCGTCGACGTGGAAGGTGGCGAGCGCGTTCGGCGCCCGGCAGACGACGTGCAGCCATTCACCGGCGACCGTCAGGGCCACCGGATCGAACAACCCTCCCGGAAGGTCGAACGGCGTGCCGGCCAAAAGCGTGACCGCACCCGTTCCGTGCAGGCCGCGCACCACGGCGACGGCGTTCGCCACGGGCAGCGCCGCGAACAGCAGATCGCTTTCGTCCGCCGGCGCTCCGCCGTCCTCCTGGGCGCTCCGGGCGAAGGCCGAGATCCCTCCCGGCGAGCCGACATTGATCACGGGACGGACGAGCGCGCCGGACAGGACATCGATCACCGCGACGAGACTGAGGCCCGGCGCGGGCGCGGAGCCGACGTCGAGCACCAGCCGCCCGGACGTGTCGCGTCCGAACTGCAGTGGCCCCGGCCGCGGTAGTCCCGGCACGATGCCGTCGAACTGCGGAGGCCCGCCCGGCACGCCGGGAACGGGGAGCAGCTCGCCGTCCCGGATCCCGAACAGCGCAATACGACCGGCGGCCGGGAACGACACGGCCAGCCAGGCCCCGTCCGGGCTGATGGCCAGGCCGTCCGGAGAGGACTCGAGGCGCGTGTCGGCCTGGCTCGCGGGCGTGATGCGCCCGGACGGGCCGACGTCGAAGGCGCGCAGCCACCCGCCCGAGGGCTCATCCGCCATCACCCGGATCACCTGGCCGTCCGGCTGCGCGACGAGACCGATCGGGTTCTCGAATCCCGTCGGGAACGGTCCGCCCGGGATCGCCGCCGGCAGGCCGTCGGACCCCAGGTGGAACACGCTGACATCGCGGCTGTGCGGGTTCAGGGTGTAGAGAAAAGGACCCCGCCGGGTGATCGCGAGCATGGGGGCGAGCGTCGGAGGTGGCGCCGTCTGGTCGCCGGCGCCGTCGGTGACGTACGGGCTGCCGGGACCCGGCAGCAGCCGCCCCGTGCTCTTCGTCTCGAACACCGCCATGCGGTTCGCCGAGGTGTCGGTATTGACGAACAGGTAGCCGGTCTGCTGGAAGCCGCGCTGGCACGCGTCGCCGCCCCCCGCCTCGTCCACGTCGGCCTGATCGTCGTTCCACAGGAACGGGCAGTTGTCGCAGGCGTCGCCGTGCTCGTCCGCGTCGCTGTTCTCCTGGAACGGGTTGTAGACGGCGGGACAGTCGTCGATGTCGGAGCACGACCCGTCCGCGTCCGCGTCGTTGAACGGATCGACGACGCACGGATCGCAGAAATCCCCCAGCCCGTCGGCGTCGCTGTCCACCTGGGCGGCGTCGGCGTCCGCGGGGCAGTGATCGGCCGGGTCCGGGATCCCGTCGCCGTCGCGGTCCGGATCGCAGTCGTCCCCCAGGCCGTCGCCGTCGGAGTCGCCGTTGTCGCCCGCCGCGTGCGGACACAGATCGCAGGCGTCGCCGGTGCCGTCGGCGTCGGCGTCGGCCTGAGCGGCGTTCGAAGTGGCGGGGCAGTTGTCGGCGAGCGCCTCGACACCGTCCCCGTCCTCGTCCCCCGCCGGGACGAACACCACGCCCGCCAGGGGCCTTCCCGAAGGGGCGCCGGTCTTCTCCGCCTCTCCCAGCGCCTCCAGGCCGAACGACGGGTTGATGCGGTAGACGGCGACGTTGTTCGACTGCGTGTAGGAAGCGAAGAGGTAACGGCCGGCCGGATCGGCCGCCATGCCGACCGGCTGCGCGGCGAACCGCGCGGGCGGGAACGGGCCTCCCGCCGGGGCGAGCGCCCCCGAGGGCTCGATGCGCAGAACACCGATGGTGTTGCTCCCCTGCTGCGAGACGTACAGGTACCGCCATTTCGGGTGCATCAGCAGCACGTTGGAGTTGAGACCGCCGGCCGTCTGCGGCGAGCGGGCCAGGCGTGACGGCAGTCCGTCGTCCCCATAGGCCCACCCCGACACGATCGAGGGACCGCTCGTGGACGAGGAGAGGTAGACCCGGTCCCCCTGGTGGTTGAACACCACGCTCGCGGGGCGGCCGTCGTTGTCGCCGAGCCCCGAGGAAGGCAGGAAAAAGTAAGGCGCGTCGGCCTTGAGGGTACGGGCCAGGCTGAGGTCCGGCATGGCGACCTCGAGGAAACGGCCGTCCGGGGAGAAGGCAAGCCCGGCCGGCCGGCCGCTGGTGGTCAGGATCCCGCCCGAAATCCCGAACACCGCGCCGTTGTTCGCCTGCACCTGCGCGAGCGCGACGTTCTGCGAGCCGATGTGGCCGATGGCGAGCTGCAGCGAATGCGGCCGCAGCGCGACGCCGGCGGGGCGCGTCCCTCCGGTGCCGCGCACGCGTCCCGTGGCGAGCGTCAGCCCGCCTTCCTCTCCGATTCTCATGACGCTCAGATCGTCGCTTCCTTCGTTGGTGGAGAAGAGGAACTGCGGCAGGAGCGGGCTCCATGCCAGGCGCGGCGGCGAGAACAGGGTGCTCCCCGCAGGACCCTGCCCACCGGTGACGAAGGGGGATCCGTGCACGCGCCGCAACCGGCCGAGCGTGTCCACGTCCCACGCGGCGATGGCGTTGTCCGGCGAGTCGGCCTGCACGTAGAGGCGGCCGATCAGGACGAAGGGACGGGCGCAGGCATCCCCTTCGCGATCGCGGTCGGCGTCCTCCTGGCCCGGATTGGCGGCGGCGGGACAGTTGTCGCAGGCATCACCCACCCCGTCGCCGTCCGCGTCCGCCTGCTCCGTCTCGGTCACGTCAGGACAGAGATCCTGGGCGTCGGCGACGCCGTCGCCGTCGCGGTCGGGATCGCACGCATCGCCGCGGCCGTCGCGGTCCGAGTCCCTTTGCGCCGCGTCGGCGACGAAGGAGCAGTCGTCGCAGGCATCCCCGACGCCGTCGCCGTCGGCATCCGTCTGCAGAGGATCGGACACGGCGGCGCAGTCGTCCTGCGGGAACGGAACGCCGTCGCCGTCCGCGTCCCCCTCCGGCACGAAGGCGAGCCCCGCCAGGGGAAACCCGGCAACCCCGCTCGCGACCGGACTTCCCGCCGGCTCGAAAACCCCGTCCCCGAGGTGACGCAGCGCCGCGACGGTGCTGTCGACGGCGTGCACGACGTAGAGGAAGCGGCCGAGCGGATCCACCGCCAGGCCGGTGGGAGCGGCGGACGCCTCCCCGGTCGGGAAGGGTGAGCCGGCTGCCGGCGCCAACCCTCCCTGCGGACTGACGAGGAACGCCGTGGCGGTGCCGTCGTTCGACTGGCTCGCCACGAGCGTGCGTCCGTCGGGAAACATCACCAGGACGTTCCCCGCCCCGCCGACCGAGAAGGCGTTCGAACCGGGGACCCGGTCGAGACGTCCGTCCGGCTGCAGGCGGTAGCGGCTCACGGCGAGGCGGTTCAGATCGGCCGCGGAGACGTAAAGGTCGCCGCCGCCGGGCGAGATCGCCAGCCCGTCCGCGCCGTTGAGGTCGGCGCGCAGCGGCGAGCCGGGCGCCTGCCGCAGGCTCCCGTCCGTCTCGATCTCCAGGACCGCGAGGCGCGCGAGATGCGGCAGCGCCGCGATCAGGAACCGGCTGTCGCGCGTCACCAGCAAGCCGTTGGCGACGGCATCGAGATCGAACGAGGCGGCCTGGTGGGGCGCTCCGTTCGTGTCGAGGCTGAAGGTGACGACGCGCCGGTCGCCCGAGTCGGCGACGAACAGGAAGCGTCCGTCGGGGCTGAGCGCGACGCCTTCCGGCCCTCCCCCGCCGGTGGGAAAAGGCGATCCGTCGATCGGGACGAGATCGCCATCGGCCCCGATGCGGAAGACCGAGACGTCGCTGGTGCCGCGGTTCAGCGCATAGAGGCGGTCGGCGCGCGCCGCGATGCCGATGCGGGGCGCGGCGATGAGCTGGGCGCCGGCGCCGGACCGGCCGCCGGTCGGCCAGGGAGATCCGGCGAGCCTCTCCACGCAGCCGTCCGCGTGCGCCGCGTAGCCGGAGACGACGTTATCGGCGCCATCCAGGTTGCGGTCGCTCGTCCCTTCGTTCACGAACAGGAAACCGATGCGGTCGCCGCTACCGCACGCTTCGACGATCGGGGGTCGCGGCGGGAGATCCGGGAGGGGATGTCCGGCGGGCCTGGCGAACAGCGCGGCGCCGGCGAGCAGAGAGCCGAGACACGTCACGAGCGGAGCGGCGCCGCGGATCACCCCCCCCTCTTACGCCGGGCGGCGGCCGGCGTCAACGCTTAAGGATGGCCGGTTCCCGGCCGTTGCAGCACATTGTCCGCACCGGTTTCGAGCCGCCGGAGACCCGTGTGGCCCGGGTGCCTTCTGTTACCATCGGGACCCCGATGATCTACCTCGACCACGCGGCCACCTCCTTTCCCAAGCCGGAACCGGTGTACCGGAAAATGGACGAATTCGTGCGTTCCGCCGGCGCCAACCCGGGCCGCGGCGGGCACCGCCTGGCCCGCGAGGCGGAAGCGATGATCGAAGCCACCCGGGACCTCGTCGCTCAACTCGTGGGCAGCCGCCGGCGGGAGCGGGTGATCTTCGGCCTCAACGCCTCCGACGGCCTCAACATGGCCATCAAGGGGACGCTCAGGCCCGGCGACCATGTCGTCACGTCGGTCCTGGAGCACAACTCGATCAACCGGCCGCTCCAGCGGATGGAACAGGAGGGGACCATCACGGTGACGCGCGTCTCCGCCTCTCGCGATCACCGCCTCGACCCGGACGACATCGCGCGGGCCCTGGCCCCGCGGACCAGGCTGGTGGCGCTGACGCAGGCGTCGAACGTGACGGGGACGATCCAGCCGGTGGCGGAGATTGGACGCCGTGTGCGCGAGCACGGCGCGCTGTTTCTCGTGGACACGGCGCAGAGCGCCGGCGTCGTCCCCATCGACATGGAGCGGGACCAGCTCGATCTCGTGGCGTTCACCGGTCACAAGGGACTCTACGGACCGACCGGCACGGGCGGACTCGTCGTCGGCGAGCGCGCCGACGTGCGGCCGTGGCGCGAAGGCGGCACCGGCGGTGACGCGAGCCGGCCCCTGCAACCCGAGGAGCTGCCGCACCGTCTCGAAGGCGGGACGCCCAATGTCTTCGGTCTCGCCGGCCTGCGCGCCGGCCTGGAGTGGGTGATCGAGCGCGGACCGGAAGCGATCCTGGCGCACGAACGACAGTTGCTCGCGGGACTCCTGTCGGCGATGACGCGACGGGACGCCTACGACTGGTTCGGCGCCGATGGGGTTCTGCTCGATCGCCGGGGGGAAGGCCGCGTCGGCCTCGTGGCCTTCAACCTGCGCGGCACATCACCGTCGGCGCTCGCGACGGCGCTCGAGGAGAAGCACGGCATGGCCGTGCGTCCGGGTCTGCACTGCGCGCCGCACACCCACCGGCACCTCGGGACCTTCCCCGCGGGAGCGGTGCGCATCAGCGTCGGCGCCTTCACCACGCCCGAGGACCTGCGCGCCGCGGCCGCGGCGCTCGACCGGCTCGCGCTTGACAGTCCCCCCCCGGCCCGATGAACATGAAAGGGCGAGTCGAAGGATTTCGTCATGCGGAACACATCCATCAGTGCCTTGGCGCGGGCCGCCACCTTCGGCGTTCCCCGCTCGAACGAGTGCCCGCACCTCACGACCTACCCGCGTAAGATCAAGCACCTCCACGACGACACCTAGCCTCCTCGAGGCGCCGGTTCCCCGGGTCCGACGGGGCGACGCTCGGCGTGTGGACACTCGAAGTGTCTCCGTCGCGTCCTCCGGCCGGACCCCTCCCGAGGAAGCAGGTCACCAACAGGAAGGAGTCGTCCGATGCCGACCACTCAGAAGGAAGAGATGAAGAAAGAGACCGACCAGATCCTCAAGATGGGTCCCTCAGCCCCCGAGGCTCCCGCCTCCGCCACCGCCGCCATCCGCGAGGAAGTGGAAAGGCAGGTGGCCGCCTGGTGCGCCAGGACCGGCCAGTCCCGCGAGGCCTGGGAGCGCGCCCGGGCGAACGTTCCCGGCGGAGTCTCGGGGAATTTCCGGCTCATGAATCCCTACCCGATGTTCGCGGCGCGGGCGCGCGGCAGCCGCCTGTTCGACCTCGACGGGAACGAGTACATCGACTTCATGCTCAACATGGGGTCACAGCTCGTCGGGCACGCGCACCCCGCGGTGGTGAAGGCCCTCGGCGAGCAGGCGGAGCGCGGCACGCTCTTCTGCATGCCGCACGTCTGGGAGCAGGAGGTCGCCCGCCAGCTGGCCTCCCGCTTCGGGATCCCGCAGTGGCGCTACGTCAACACGGGGACCGAGGCGACGATGACCGCCCTGCGCATCGCCCGCGGCTACACCGGCAAGAAATACATCGTCAAGTTCGAGGGGCACTACCACGGCCACAACGACCAGACGCTGGTCACCACGAACGCCCTGCTGCGCCAGCTCGGTCGCGCCGATCGCGGCGTGCGCATCCCGGCCTCGCAGGGGATCCCGGAGGAGACCTACGCCCTCACGCTGATGGCGATCTTCAACAACCTCGACTCGGTGAAGGAGCTGTTCGCGCGGCACGGCGGCGAGATCGCCGCGGTCATCGCCGAGCCCATCATGATGGACTGCGGCTGCATCGAGCCCGAGCCGGGATTCTTCGCGGCGGTGCGCGACCTCTGCCACGACAACGGCGCGCTGCTCATCTACGACGAGGTGAAGACCGGCTGCAAGGTGGCTCCCGGCGGCGCCAGCGAGTTGTACGGCGTGGTCCCGGACCTCGTCTGCGTCGCCAAGGCGCTCGCCGGCGGGCTGCCCCTGGGCGCGGTCGGCGGCTCGGAGGAGGTCATGCAGGTCGTCGGCGACGGCAGCGTCCTGCACGTCGGCACCTTTGGAGCGAACCCGCTGGTCCTCTATGTCGCGCACGTGGTGCTGCGCGACCTCCTGACGGAGGAGGCGTACCGCCACACCTTCGCCCTCAACCGTGAGCTCGCCGAGGGCTACCGGCACCTGGTGAAGAAGCACCGGCTGGCGGCGCAGATCAACGCGGTCGGGCCGTGCGGGATGATCACCTTCACCGACCGCCCGCTCCGTTCGTACCGCGAGTTCATGACCGCCGACGAGGATCGCTTCCGCCTGTACTGGTTCGGGATGATGAACCAGGGGATCCTGCCGGCGCACCATTTCGGCGGGGACGTGTGGACCGTGTCGATCGCCCACACCCGCGACGACATCGCGAAGAACCTCGAAGCCTTCGACCGGCTCGGTCCCAGGCTGCGCTGAGCGGCGCAACCGCGCTCCGCTCCGACGCCCGAAAAGAAAACCGGCCCGGCGCGCCCCTGACGGGACGCGCCGGGCCGGCTCTCGATCCGTGCCGGCCGGAGACTAGTCCAGCCGCTTCAGCTCGACGCGGCGGTTGACCGCCCGACCGCCGGACGTCTTGTTGTCGGCGATCGGCTTGGTCTCGCCGTAGCCCTTCGCCTCGAGCTGCTTCGCGGGCACGCCCTTGCCGACCAGGTAGTCCTTCACGGCATTGGCGCGATCGCGCGACAGCTTCATGTTGTAAGCATCGTTGCCCTGCGAGTCGGTGTGTCCCTGGACCTCCAGGCGCACCTCGGGGTGGGACTTGAGCCCCTCGGCGACGCGGTCGAGCACCGCTTCCGAAGACGATTGGAGATGGGCGCTGTTGGTGTCGAAGTTCACCCCTTCGAGGACCAGGCTCTTCTTCGACTCGGGGATCACCGGCGCGAGCGCAGCCGCCGGCGCCTTCTCGGGGCAGCCCTGCGCGTCGACGCTGGCGCCGCGCGGCGTGTCGGGGCATTTGTCCTTGTCGTCCGTGACCCCGTCCCCGTCGCTGTCGGCCGGACAGCCGTCGCTCCCGACCTTGGTGCCGCGCGGCGTGTTCGGGCACTTGTCGGCGGAATCCGCGACACCGTCGCCGTCGGAGTCCTGCGGGCATCCCTTGCTGTCCACCTTCGTGCCGGAAGGGGTGTCGGGGCACTGATCGACGCCGTCGAAGACCCCGTCCCGGTCGCTGTCGAGCGGGCAGCCCTCGGCATCCACCTTCACGCCCTGGGGCGTGTCGGGGCAACGGTCGACGCCGTCCACGACGCCATCGCCGTCGGTGTCCTTCGGGCAGCCGTTGGCGTCCACCCGGGCGCCGTTCGGGGTGTTCGGGCACTTGTCCCGGTTGTCCGGGACGCCATCGCCGTCGCTGTCCTTCCCGGGACGGTGCTGCAGGAGCTCGACGTAGGTGTCGGTGTCGAGAAGGCCGGACTCCCGCAGGGTGTGGTCGTTCTGGAAGGCCCGGATCGCATGGCTCGTCGGGTCGTCCAGCGTGCCGCTCTTGTACCCGTGCGCCAGGTAGCCGCGGTATTCGAGGATGCGCTGCGCCTCGGCGATGTCGGCCGACGAAGTCCAGACGCTGCCCGGAGCCGTCTGGGCTTCCGAGCGTCGGGCAGGCGCCAGGATCAGCATCGCGGCGCCGGCGAGCGCGAGCATCAGGATCGTGTTCACGCGCAGTTTCTGCATCGTCGTCGTCCTCCCCCTGTGAACTGTCCCAATCGAGCGAAAGGGGCGGGAGTATAAACGATTCCCTCCCGGCGCCGCCCCACCCCCGGCCCCACGGGAACGGGGCCGCCCCGGGAACGATTTCGTGATCGGGCCCCGAATCCGCTACTGGAGCCGCGTCCGGCGCGCCCGATGACGAAGAAGGGCCTTGAATCCCGCTCCGATCGCGGTACATCACGCTCGTCACCGAGAGGAGAGCATGGCCGACCGCAGAAGCATCGGGTACCAGATCGAAGAGTTGGCGCGGCTCACGTCCGC
>DASYQE010000172.1:0-17865 GCA_036005805.1 Candidatus Polarisedimenticolia bacterium
TGGAACACGCGCGATCCGCAGCGCGTCGCGCTGGCCTATACGCCGGACAGCGTCTGGCGCAACCGCTCGGAGTTCCTGGCGGGGCGCGAGGCGATCCAGCAGTTCCTGGCGCGCAAATGGGCGAAGGAGCTCGACTATCGCCTCATCAAGGAGCTGTGGGTCTTTGAGGGCAACCGCATCGCCGTGCGCTTCGCTTACGAGTGGCACGATGACTCGGGCCACTGGTTCCGCTCCTACGGCAACGAGAACTGGGAGTTCGACGATCGCGGCTTCATGAAGCGGCGCATCGCCAGCATCAACGACCTGCCGATCGCTCCCGCCGACCGCAAGTACCACTGGCCGCTCGGCAGGCGCCCCGACGACCATCCCGGGCTCTCGGACCTGGGCCTGTAGACGCCATCTCCCGAGCGAGAGGTCCTGCATCCGGAATGTCCCGCGCTCAAGTCCGGCAGCTGCGGGGCTTCGGTCCCATCGGCCTGCTGGCGGCACTCGTCATCGTCGCCGGCAATCTCCTGTTCATTCCGCTGAGCGCCGTGCCGGTGCTCCTCTGGGCGCGCCTTTCCGAAACCCCTTGGCCGGCGCTCGGGTTCGCGCGGCCGGCGAGCTGGGCGCGCGTCGTTGCGATCGGGCTGCCGGCCGGGGTCGTCCTGAAGCTCGCCATGAAGGCGCTGGTGATGCCCCTCTTCGGAGCGCCGGCGGTGAATCAGCATTACCAGTATCTGACCGGCAATCCCGCCGCGCTGCCGGGCATCCTCTATGCGGTTTTCGTCGGCGCCGGCTTCGGCGAGGAGACGCTGTTCCGCGGCTTCTTCTTCGAGCGGCTTGGGAAGCTTCTCGGCCCCGGCCGAGCCGCTCTGGCCGCGACCATCGCGATCACGACGACGCTCTTCGCGCTGGCGCACCATCACGACCAGGGCTGGCCGGGGGTCGAGCAGGCGGCCATGGCCGGCCTGGTGTTCGCGGTGATGTTCGCGTCGACGCGGCAGTTGTGGCTCCCCATGGTCACGCACGCCGCCTTCGACGTCACGGCGGTCATCCTTATTTATCGGGGTTGGGAGTCCGCGGTGGCGCACCTGTTCTTCCGGTAGGATCGGCCCGTGACGACGACGCGCAAGGTCATCGTGCACATCGCGGCCAGCGCCGACGGGTACATCGCCCGGCCGGACGGCGGGATCGACTGGCTGACGTCCCGCCCCGCCCCCCCGGGCTTCTACGGCATGAACGCCTTCACGAAGACGATCGACACGAAGCTCATAGGCCGGAAAACGTTCGACATCAGCCTGAAGCTGGGGGCGAAGTTCGGCTCCGGGGACCGGGCCTTCGTCTTCTCCCGCCGCGCGGCGCCGGCCGGCGCCCCGCCGGGCGCGGAGTTCGTGAGCGAGCCCATCGGTCCGTTCATCCGCCGGCTGCGCGGGCAGCCCGGGAAGGATCTCTGGCTCATGGGGGGCGGGGATCTCATCGCGTCGTTTCTCGACGAGGGCGCCATCGACGAGTTCGTCATCAGCGTGGTGCCGGTCTTCATCGGCGACGGCATCCCCCTGATCGCGCGGCGTCACCGCCACGTGCCGCTGCAGCTGCAATCGACCGAGCGCTTCGACGACGGGCTGGTCCAGCTGCGCTACGCCGTGCCGGCATGACCGCCGCCGGAGATCGCGCGAGCCGGCTGTACGGACAACTGCAAACGGCCGTGCTGCTCGTGTTCGCCGTCGTGGTCTTCTGGCAGCCGGGGCCGGCGCTGTTCGAATCGGCCGCGGCGCGCGGCGCGGGCAACGCTCTCGGCGCCGTCGGCGTGGGGCTCCTTCTCTCCGCGCTCGTGGCGCTGCGCGGCACGGTGCAGATCGAGCCGCAACCGAAAGCTGGACGCCATCTCGTCGAGCGTGGCATCTACCGCCACCTGCGCCATCCGATTTACACGGCCATCGTGTTGTGCGTGATCGGGCTGTGGCTCAAGTCGCCGCGCGCGGCAGGAGCGCTCGCGGGACTCCTGGTGATCGTCTTCATCGTGTTCAAGGTCCGCGTCGAGGAGCGGTATCTCCTGTCGGCCTACCCGGACTACGCGGCCTACCGGGAGCGCACCCGGGGCGTCTTTCTCTCCGCGCGCCTATGAAGAGACTCTGGGCCATCCTCGGCGTGAGGGACGTCGCGGTCAGCTTCTGCTGGTATCAGTCCCTCTTCGGCCAGCGCGCCACGGACCCCGCCCATGCCTGGTTCGGACAGATCCTGGACGCGGACGGCACGGTTCTGCTCTGCCTCCACCAGTGGGGCGCGCATGACCATCCTCCGCTGGAGAGCGCTGACAAGGCGGCGCCTGGCAACGGACTGCTCCTGTTCTTCCGGGTGGACGATTTCGCCGCGGCCCTCGGGCGGGCGCGCAAGCTCGTGTCCCACCTCGAGGAGGAGCCGCACACGAATCCGAACACGAAGACGGAGGAGTTCTCGCTGCGGGATCCGGATGGGTACTACGTGACGATCAGCGCGCTCTGACGCGCCTGGCCGGTGCATCGGTTCGTTTTCTGTGGAGGCCGCTGTGACCTGGAACGTCCTGATTCGGCAGATCCACCGCTGGGTGTCCATCATCTTCACGGTGACCGTCATCGCCAACTTCGTCGCGCTGGGACTGGGGAAGGGCGCGATGCCGCCGCCGTGGGTGACCTACTCGCCGCTCCCGCCGCTCTTCCTGCTGCTGTTCACGGGACTGTACCTGTTCGTGCTGCCGTACGCGGCCCGGAGGCGGCCATGAAGCGCTCCGGGCCGGGCGACGCGGACGACGGCACGGGATCCGCCGCGGAGAAGATCACCCGGCGCATCGCCGAGCTGGACGACTGGCGCGGCGAGACCCTCGGCCGGATCCGCGCGCTCATCCGGGAGACCGACCCGGACATCGTCGAGGAGTGGAAGTGGGGGATTCCGGTCTGGTCGCACGACGGCATCGTCTGCACCGGCGAGACCTACAAGAGCACCGTGAAGATGACCTTCGCAAAAGGAGCGTCGGTGAAGGACCCGTCGGGTCTGTTCAACTCCAGTCTCGAGGGGAAGGTGCGGCGGGCCATCGACATCAGGGAGGGCGAGACCATCAAGGCGACCGCCCTGAAGACGCTCATCAAGGCCGCCGTGGCGCTGAATGTCTCGACCAGGAAGAAGAAGCTCGCCCCGCGCAAGTGAACGACCTTCCGATGATGGATGTCGGGCGCGTGCGGGAGATCGTCCGCTATCCGGTCAAGTCGATGGCCGGAGTCGCCTCTGAGTCGGCCTTCCTCGGGCCGCACGGGCTCGCGGGGGATCGGCGCTACGCCTTCCGGCGCACGAAGTTTTTGCTGGGCATGCCGTGGCTGACGGCGAGCCGGCTGCCGGAGCTGCTGCTCTACCAGCCGGTCGCCTTCGACGACGCTTCGGGGGAGCCGCTGCCCACGCACGTGCGCACGCCGTCGGGGGCGCAGATCGCGCTTCAGAGCGAGGCGCTGCGGGCCGAGCTGGCCGGGCGCTTCCGCGGCGGGGTGAAGCTGGTGCGTCTCGACGAAGGCATCTTCGACGAGACGGCGATCTCGATCATCAGCCTGACCACGATCGCGGGGATTGGGCGCGAGGCCGGGCTCGAGCTCGACCGTCGTCGCTTCCGCGCCAACCTCGTGCTCGACACGGAGCAGACGAAGCCGTTTCACGAAGACGGCTGGGTCGGTCACACGCTCCTGTTCGGCGACGCCGATCCACCGCCCGCGGTGAAGATCGTGAAGTGCGATCGGCGCTGCGTGATGATCAACCTCGATCCGGACACGGCGGCGCACGACGCCCAGGTCATGAAGGCGGCGATGCGCCTCAACCGGAACAACGCCGGCGTCTACGGGACGGTCGCGCGGACGGGGACGCTCCACGTCGGCGATCGCGTGCGCCTCGCCACCGGCGACTGAGGGACGCGCAGTTGGAGTATCGTGACCCCGGCGATCTTCTCCAGGGAGGCGGAATGGACCGGTTGTCAGCTGGGTTGCGGGCCGGTGTCCTGAGTGCTTTCGTCCTCGTCGTCGTGACCGGCCCGACGGTTCGGGCGTCGGGCGAGGCGCATCCTCCTCACTGGACGTACGAGGGCGACACCGGGCCGGCGCACTGGTCCGAGCTGGCGCCGGAGTTCTCATTGTGCTCGGCGGGGCACGCGCAGTCGCCCATCGATCTCTCCGGCACGAAGCGGCAGGCTTCGCCCGACCTGCAGTTCCACTACCGGCCCAGCCACCTGAACGAGCTGAACAACGGCCACACCATCCAGGTGAATTACGACGCCGGCAGCTCGATCTCGGTGGGTGGGGTGCGCTACGACCTGGTGCAGGTGCACTTCCACATCCCGAGCGAGCACACGGTCGGCGGCAGGGCCTACGCCGCCGAGGCGCACCTGGTCCACAAGAGCGCCGACGGGCACCTGGCGGTCATCGGCCTGCTGATCGATCGCGGCGCGGCGAGCCAGCCCCTGGCGCAGCTGTGGGCGCACCTTCCCGCAACCGAAGGGCCGGTCCACCAGGAGAGCGGCAACCTCAACGCCTCCCGCCTGCTGCCGATGCAGCACGCCGCCTGGCGTTACGAGGGCTCGCTGACGACGCCGCCGTGCACCGAAGGGGTCCACTGGTTCGTCCTGGAGTCTCCCATCACCATGTCGGACGAGCAGATCGAGCGGCTGCGCGGCATCCTGCACGTCAACAACCGGCCGGTGCAGCCTCTGTACGAGCGGACCGTCAGCGAAGACCCGCTGCAGTGAGACACCGCGCATGATGATCTGTCCCCGCTGCAAGTCGGAGTACCGGGACGGGTTCACCACCTGCGCGGACTGCTACGGACCCCTGGTCGCCGCTCCCGAACCTGGACCGGAGCCGCCCGAGGCCGCGCACGAGGACGGCGACCTCGTCCCCGTGTTCGAATCGAGCGAACCCTCGCTCATCCTGATGGCCAAGTCGGTGCTCGAAGGGGCCGGCATCGCTTTCGGGACCCGGGGAGACGGCGTGGCGGACATGTTCGGGCTGGGCCGGTTCCCGGCGCGGATGAACCTGGTCACCGGTCCGGTCGTTTTCGAGGTGGCGCGCAGAAGCGCGACCAGGGCCGCCGCGCTGCTGGCCGATCTGCGCGCCGGCTCCGAGCGCGAGGTGCTGCTGGTCAACCGATCGATGCCGCCGGGAACCATCATCCCGGAGCTGGCCTATCCCGACGTGCGCGAAGCCGCGGCGTGGCTTTGCCGGGCCTTCGGGTTCCGCGAGCGGCTGCGTATCGCCAACCATCGCGTCCAGCTCACGCTCGAGGACGCCTCGATCGTGGCCATCGAGGCCCCGCCCGATCAGGCCGGCGACGCACCTCTCGCGACGCACGGCGTCATGGTGCGCATCGCCGACGCGCAGGCGCACCACGATCGGGCGGAGGCAGCGGGGGCGCGCATCACCAGCCCGCCGACCGACACTCCGTTCGGCGAGCGCCAGTATTCGGCGCTCGATCCCGCGGGGCATCGCTGGACCTTCTCGGAGTCGATCGAAGACGTCGATCCCGGCGACTGGGGCGGTGAGGTCGTTGAGTCCTAGCGGCGCGCGGCAGCCTCCGCATCTCGTCCTGGCGCTCCTGATGCTCCTTTTCGTCCCGGGTCAGCACGGCGCCGCGGACCTTTTGAATCCGCCTCCGCCGCCGGGACCGTTCTCGCTGCGGGTCACACTGCCGGCGCCGGATGCCGTCGTGGGGCGGACGGTCAAGGTGTCGTACAGCCTCACCAACGACACGGAGGCGGAGATCCACGGCTGCGCGGACGACTGGAGCGCCGGAGTCTGGTGGGGGCCGGCGGGGATCCGGGCGACGTTCGTCCAGGGCGCGTTCCGGTGCGAGGCGGGGGGAAAATTCGAGCTGGGGCCGCACGCGTCGCGGACCTGGTCTGCCGACGTCAAGGTGCTGAACGTCGGGCTCGGCGACGGGCGATTCGTGGGGGTGGTGCGCTCGACCGGGGACACCTGGTCGGGCGAGGTGCGCTCGGCCGCGGTTCCGGTGGCGCTCCGGGACCCGCACGACGCGCAGGAGAGCGCCGGCCAGGACGCGATGCAGATCGGCATCATCGACTTCTACGGCCGCCGGCACGTCGGCGCGGCCGAGGCGCGGGCGGCGCTGGCGTTCAAGGAAGGCGACGCGTTCGATCCCGAAGGCCCGCCTCCCGAGACGTTCCGGACCACGGCCGAGCGGCTGAAAAAGCTTCCGGATGTCCTCCATGTCAGCATGACGCCGATCTGCTGCGACGCCGGCCGGCTCATCATCTATGTGGGCCTCGAGGAGCGCGACGCGCCGGCGCTGCGCCTGCGACCGGCTCCGAAAGGGAAAGAGCGGCTGCCGGCGGACGTCCTGGCGGCGGCCGCGAGGTTCGGAAAGGCCTTCACCGAGGCGGTGAAGCGCGGCGACAGCGGCGAGGATCGCTCGCAGGGGCACTCGCTGATGCACGATCCCGCGACGCGCGCCATCCAGGAGGAGTTCCCCGGCTTCGCGCGGCGGGATCTCGCGCTGCTGCGCCGCGTCCTGAAAAACTCGTCGGAGGCGGATCACCGGGCGGTGGCGGTGCAGATGCTCGGCTACGCCGACGACAAGCAGGCGGTCGTCGGCGACCTGGTTCGGGCGATGGGGGATCCGGACGAAGCGGTCCGCAACAACGCCATGCGCGCGCTGCTGGTCTTCGCGGACACCGTTCCGGGGCCGGACCGCGCCGTGCCGCGCGTGCCGGCGGATCCGTTCGTCGAGTTCCTGCACTCTCCCGAGTGGACCGACCGCAACAAGGCGTCCGGCGCGCTGGAGGCGATGACGCGGGGACGCGACCCCGCGATGCTCGAGGCGCTCAGGAAGACAGCCCTCGTCCCGTTGAGCGAGATGGCGGAATGGCAGTCGTCCGGGCACGCCCTGCCGGCCTATCTCATCCTGGCGCGCATCGCCGGCCAATCGGACGCGGAGGCCATGCAGGCGTGGGACCGGGGCGATCGCCACGCCGTCATCGACGCCGCCATCGGGAGGTGACCGATGCTCGAATCGCGCGTCACGCCGAGCGGCGACCTGGTCGTCTTTCCCTCGCGGTGGAAGCTGATCCTGGTGCTGCTCGGCGCCGCCGGGTTCATCGCCGCCTCGGCGTGGCTCCTGACGCTGGATGTCGGCTGGATGGCGGGCTCCCGCGTCGTGCCGGCGGCGGTCGCGGGCCTCGGCTTCTTCGGCCTGGTGTTCGCCTACTGCGTGTACCGGCTGGTGCGATGGCGCCCGATCCTGGTCATCGACGGGGAGGGGATTGTCGAGCAGTCCTCCCTGATCAGTGTCGGGCGCCTGCGCTGGGACGAGGTGGATCACATCGTTCCCTACGTCTTTCGCGGCCAGCCGATGCTCGGCATCGTGCCGCGGGATCTTCCGGAGGTGCTGGCGCGGGCGGGGTGGGTCGCGCGGATGGCGATGAAGGCCAACGGACCGCTCGGGTGCGCGCCGATCAACATCGCACAGGTGATCCTGCCCGGCACGACCGAGGAGCTGGCGCTGCTCATCGCCGGGCGCTACGGCGTGGTCGTGAAGACCACCCTGAGCTCGGCGGACACTCCGGGTGCGGCGGCGGGGCGCTGAGGCGTGGGACGCAACGCCGGGATGCTGCTCGTGGGCGCGGGATGCGCGCTCATCGTTCTCGGCCTTCTGGCGTGGAGCGGGGCGCTCGCGTGGCTCGGCCGCCTGCCGGGCGACATCCGCGTCGAGCGGCCGGGCTTCCGCCTCTTCGTGCCGATCACCACGATGGTGCTGGTCTCGCTGCTGCTGACCGCGGTGCTGGCGATCGTCCGCCGGCTGCGCTAGGGAGTCCGCAGCGCTACGAGCGGATCGATGCGCGAGGCGCGGCGCGCCGGGATCCAGGACGCGGCGCCGGCGACGGTCGCGATGATGAGGGCGATCGCCGCGTAGACCAGCGGATTGGACGGCGTCACCTCGAACAGGAATGTCTGCAGCAGGCGCGTCGCCGCGAGGGCGGCGAGACCGCCGATCCCGATGCCCCAGGCGGCGAGCCGCAGCCCCTCGAGAACCACCATCTTCTCGATGGCGCCCGGACGGGCGCCGAGCGCCATGCGCACGCCGATCTCTCCGGTGCGCTGGCGGATGAGATAGGCCATCACGCCGTAGAGCCCGATGGCGGCGAGCACGACCGCCAGCCCCGCGAAGATCCCGAGCAGCACCATGACGAGGCGACGGTCCGCCGTCAGCTGCGCCATGAGCGTGTTCATCGTCTGCGGCTGCAGCAGAGGCAGCGTCGCGTCCACCTCTTTCAGCGCGGTGCGCACGGCCGGGGCGACGGCGAGGGGGTCTCCCGTGACGCGGAGGATGAGGGCGTTGAAATTCTCGGGCCGCTGCAGCGTCGGCAGGAAATACTCCGCCACCGGCGCCGAGGTCAGATCGATCGAGTGGTTGTCGGCCACCACACCGACGATCTCGGATTCGATCTGCCCCATGCCGGTGATGAGATGCCGGCCGATCGGGTTCTCGGTGCCGAAGAACTGCCGCGCCATCGTCTGGTTGACGATGACCACGTGCGGGATGTTCGGCCGGTCGCGCTCGTCGAAGTCCCGCCCGGACACCATCGGGATGCCGAGTGTCTTGAACATCCCGGGGCTGACGAGGTGGCGCAGTCCGCTCGGGCGTTCGCTCATGGGCGGAATGTCCTTTCCCATGACGGCGACCGGCGCCACCGGCACGGCGCCGCTGAGCGGCAGCGCGTCGCTGAGCGCCACCGAGGTCACCCCCGGCAGCGCCGCCATGCGGTCGAGCAGGCGGCGGTAGAACCCGGCGAGGTCGTCGTCGGTCGGGTAGCGGTTCATCGGCACGTTGATGCCGCCGACGAAGAGGCCGTCGGGCTGGAACCCGGGAGCGACCCGCTGCAGCCGCGCGAAGCTCGCGAGGAGGAGCCCGGCGGAAACGAGCAGCACGAACGACAGGGCGATCTCCGCCATCAGCAGTCCCTTGCGGAAGCGGCTCGCGGCCCTGCCGATGGTCGATCCGCGCGAGGCCGACTGCAGCTCCTCGTTCACGTCGGGCTTCGCCGCCTGCAGCGCCGGCACCAGGCCCATCACGAGGCCCGTCAGAAGCGCCAGCGCGGCGGTGAAGACGAGCACCATCGGGTCGATGCCGATCTCGACCGAGCGCGGGACGAAGTCGCGACCGAGGCCGAGGAACGCATCCAGCCCCCATTGCGCCAGGAGCACGCCGAGGAGCGCGCCAAAGGCGGCCACCAGGACGCTCTCGATGAGGAACGGCCGGATCACCGCGCCGCGGCTGGCGCCGAGCGCGATGCGCACGGCGATCTCCTTGCGCCGGCCGGTAAAGCGGGCCAGCAGCAGGTTCGCGACGTTGGCGCAGGCGATGAGGAGCACGCAGCCGACGGCGGCGAACAGCACCGCGAAGGTGCGGCGCTGGTTGCCGACCAGGCTCTCGAGCCAGGGGGTCACGACGGCCTGCGACGGCGCGTCCACGTTCTTCGCGTGGTCCGCCCTGTACGCGGCCGCGAGCACCTTGACGTTTTCGCGCGCCTGCCCGAGGCTGACTCCGGGCTTCAGCCGCGCGAGGACCTGGAAGGTGAACGCGCCGTTGTCCACCTGCGCCGGCACCAGGAACGGGACCTCCTCCGGCCGCGGCGCCCACAGGTCGATCTGGTTGAAGGGGAAGCGCGACAGCGGGGGCGGAAGGACGCCGATGACGGTGTGCGGCCGGCCGTCGAGCGTCAGGGCCTGGCCGAGTGCGTCTGGACGGCCGTCGAACAGCCGCCGCCACATCCGCTCGCTGACGAGGACGACGTCGGGCCCGCCTTTCGCCTGCTCCTCGGCGGAGAAGTCCCGGCCCAGAAGCGGCTGCACGCCGAGCAGCGGCATGGTGTCGGCCGAAACCATCACCCCCTGGAGCTGCTCCGGGTCGCCGTGCCCCGTCATCGTGAACGGGGTGAAGGCGGCGACCGACATCAGGCTGAAGACCTGCTGGTTGTCGCGCACGGTGACGTAGCGCGGCCACGAGAAGGGAGCGTTGTCGAGCTGGCGCTCGGGGAGCGACGAGGTGAGCTGGACCACCCGCTCCGGCTCCGCGAACGGCAGCGGGCGCAGGAACAGCGTGTTGATGATGCTGAACATCGCGGTATTGGCGCCGATCCCGAGCGCCAGGGCGAGCACCGCGAGCAGGGTCGATCCGGCGGACTTGAACAGCAGGCGGACGGCGTACCGGCAGTCGGAGAGCATGACCGATTCTAACGAAGGGGGCCGGCGGCGGGTTCACCCGTTCGCGCGTCCTATAATCCGGTTCCCATGAGCGGATCGAGGGCGGGCGCGCGGGCGGTGCTGGCGGTGCTGGTCTGCCTGCACCTGGGTTGCCCGGGGGGACCGCAGGGCTCGCCGGCCGTGCCTCCGAACAGCGGCCCGTCCTCCGCGGCGGCCCCGGCGCCGCCGCCGGCGGCTCGTCCGGCGCCGGCTCCGGGTGACCCATCGTGCGGCCCCGAGGTCGAGGGGCAGTCCGACAACGTGCGCTCCGCCGTGCTCGACGCTCTCATCCGGCAGTCGCTCCGCAAGGCGGAGGCGGCCGGCACGCCGCACGGCGAGATCGTCATCGGCGAAGAGCAGCGGATGCCGAATGGGCAGGTGTTCGTCCACGATGCGTCACCGGGCGTGACCGCGCACTTCGCGAACCACACGCCCCCCGTCGGCGGGTATTCGAGCGGCTTCTCCATGAACGGGGGCCACACCGATCGGAAGAAGGGCCTCGTCGCGTTCACCACCGGTGAGATCTGCTGGAAGAGCGGCGGGGAGGCGGTCGTCAAGGCGCGGACGATCGGCCAAGACGCCCAATCGCCGTGGTCGGTGACGCTGCAGCGCACGGGCGCCGACTGGCTGGTGAAGTCGATCGACGCGCGCCGCTGAGACGCGCCGGGAGGACCGACATGGACGTCGCTGATGCGCAGCGGGAAGTCCGGCAGGTCTTCCGGGGCGGCTTCATGGGGCAGCTCGTGTCCGGCATGATCTGGCTCGCCTCGGCGGCGGCCGCGACCTGGGGAACGCCGCGCCTGGCGATGCTCATCCTGGTGTGCGGCGGCTTCTTCATCTTCGCGCTGACGATGCTCGGACTCCGGCTGCTCGGCGGGCCCTGGAAGCTCAGCCCGGGCAATCCGCTCAACGCGCTCGGGATGCAGGTGGCGTTCGTCCTGCCGCTGTGCCTGCCGCTCGTCGGCGCCGCCACGCTGCAGAAGCTGGAATGGTTCTATCCCGCGCTCATGGTCCTGATGGGCGCGCACTACCTGCCGTTCATCTTCCTCTACGGCATGCCGATGTTCGGCGTGCTCGCGGCGGTGCTCGTCGGCCTCGGCCTGCTGATGGCGAACGCGGCGCGCCCGGCTTTCGCCGTCCCCGCCTGGGTCACCGGGGCCGTCCTGATCCTGTTCGCGTTCACCGGCCTGTGGCTCGCCGGTCGCGAGCGGCGGCGCATCGCCGGCGCCGTGGGTCAGGCGCACACCTGCGGGGTCGGCGGCGGACCTTCCGTCGGGTAGACTTTTCTCCCCGCCGGAGGAGGCACTTGGACGACGAGGCCCGACTCCCGTTCTCCGCGACAGCGCGGCTCTGTCTCGTGACGATGCTGGCGGGATGCGTGCTGGCGGCGGCGCCGGCTCCGGCTCCCAAGGGTTCGGCCCCCGCGACGTCCAAGGGGACGACCGCGTCCAGGAGCACGACCGCGCAGCCCAAGACCGCGCCGCCGAAGACGTCGTCGGCGCCGACGGCCCGCACCGCGACCTTCTCGTTCGTCTGCGCCACCCCGGCGGTGCTGCTGCCGCCGCCGGTGAAGCAGATCGTCACCCAGCTCACGCGGGCCCACAAGGCCGGCGGGGCCAGGCCGTGGGGCGACCGCGCCGTGTCGCTGCGGCTGCGCAAGGATCATGCTCCCGTGTATTTCGTCCCGCTGACGTGCGGGACGACCGGCAACTGCACCTGGGGAGTCGTGGACTCGTCGCCGGCGAAGAGCCTCGGCGTGTTCGCGGGCGCGGTCGTCCAGGTCGAGACCACGGGTTCCGGCTGGCCGCCGATCCAGGTCTTCACCAGCGGGGCCGGCGGCGACACGCGGCTCGAAACCCTCAAGCTGATGGACGGCCAGTACCGCGCGCAGGCCTCGTCGGGGAAGCCGGCGGCGAGCACGGTCGCGCAGCTGCAGTCCTGCCTGGACAACGCCTCCTGCTGCCCGCGGCTGGGCGGCGCGCCCTGATGCGGTCGCGGCGATGACAGCCGCCGGTCGCATCGGCGTCGTGCTCGCGGGCTACGTCCTGGCGGCGGGGGCGGCGTCGGGTGTTGTCGCCCTGAACGCGGCGGCGCAGCGCGGCGTCGATCGCTCGGGCGGGATGTCCGCCTTCGGCGATCTCGTCCTGTTCCTCGGTGTGTTCGCGGTGGCGGCGATCCCCGCGAGCAGCGCCGGCCTGTACTTCCTGCGCGGGCAGGGCTGGTTCTGGTCGTCGCTGGCGGTCCTCGCCCCGGCGATCGCGCTCACGGGCATCGTCGCGTCGGCGATCTTCCTCGGGTCGAGCGGCCGCACCGCGGCGGGAGATTCGATGATCGGCCTCTGGTCGCTGTACTCGGTGCTGCGGATCCTCGCGGCGCCGATCTGTGCCATCGTGTTCCTGCTCGCGGGGATCTTCGCCCCGAAGCGCCCCTGGCGGCTGGCGCTGCTGTTCGCCGCGACGGTCGAGGGAGCCGCGTTCGGCGCGGTGGTGCTGGGCGTGCTGCTCCGCGCCTGACGTCGGAGCCAGGAGGAGGAATATCCGTGCGTCGCGCAGCCGTCGTTCTCCCACTGTGTCTGCTGCTCAGCGCCGCCGCGACGACCGCGGCCGATCCACCGGCCCAACCGGCGCCCGCTGCGGCTCCTGCGCCCGCGGCGGCCGCGGCGCCGTTGCCCTCCGTGACCCTGCCGGCGGCGCTGGCACGGGTGCTCGCGGACTACGAGACGGCATGGCGCAGTCGCGACGCGAAGGCGCTCGCGGCATTGTTCACCGAGGACGGCTTCGTCCTGTCCAGCCAGTCACCGCCGGTCCGCGGGCGACAGGAGATCGAGAAGCACTACCAGGGCGCCGGCGGGCCGCTGGCGCTGCGGGCGTTCGCCTTTGGCGTCGACGGCTCGCTCGGCTGGATCGTCGGAGGTTTCGGGCGCGAGGCGGGGCAGCCGGACAGCGGCAAGTTCACGCTGACGCTGCGCAAGGGGCCGAACGGTCGCTGGCTCATCAACTCCGACATGGACAACGGCAACCGTCGCCCTTCCTAGCTGGTCAGAGGGGTCGGCTGCGGGTCCGTGCGCGGGTCAGTGTGACGCGCGCGAGGCGGACAGGTCGTCGCGGAAGACCGAGCCGCCCTTCATGACGAAGCGGACGTCGGCGAGGACCTTCACGTCGGCGAGCGGATCGCCGCCGACGGCGACGATGTCGGCGAAGGCGCCCGGGGCGACGACGCCGATTTCCCCCTTCATGTCGAGCATCTCGGCGGCGCGCGACGTGGCGGCATGGATGGCGCTCATGGGCGTCAGGCCGAACTGCACGAGGTAGGGGAACTCCTGCGCCTCGGATTCGGTCCAGTCGATGCCGCCCATGTCGGTGCCGTAGACGATCTTCACGCCGGCCTTCACCGCCGCGCGCACAGTTGGACCGTGCACCGCCGCGCGCAGGCGGTCGCGCTTGCCGCCGGGGCTGTCTTCCGGCCCCCACGACTGGTAGTACGGCGCGATGGTCGGGCAGTACCAGGTTCCCTGCTTGACCATCTGGGCGATCTGCGCGGTGGTGATCTCCAGGCCGTGCTCGATCGAATCGCAGCCGCCGTCGAGCGCGCGCTGCAATCCCATGCCGTTGTAGGCGTGGCAGGCGACCTTCTTCCCCCAGCCATGCGCCTCGTCCACGATCGCCTTCAGCTCCTCGACGGTCAGCGTCGGCTGCGAGAACAGCTTCCCCTGCTTGTCCGACCAGGAGCGGTGCGTCATGTAGACCTTGATCCAGTCGGCGCCGTGCTCGAGCTGCTCGCGCGCCGCCTTGCGCGCCTCGACCGGGCCGTCGACGATCTGCGCCCCCTTCGGCATCGTCAGCTCGGGCGCGTAGCCCTCGAGGTTGTAACCGCCGCTCGTCGAGATGGCGCGGGTGGCGGCGAAGAGGCGCGGGCCGGGGATGGTCCCCTCCTCGATGGCCTCCTTGATCTCGACGTCGCCGTAACCGGCGCCCTCGGTCTCGAGGTCGCGCAGCGTCGTGAACCCCTGCTCGAGGGCGCGCCGGCAGGCGAACGTCGCGCGCGCCGCGCGCAGCGCGAGGCCGGCTTTCAGGATGTTGGCGTCGTAGCCGCCCTTCTCGGGCTTTTCGCCCCACAGGAAGATGTGCGTGTGCGCGTCGATGAGCCCCGGCAGCACCGTCGCCGAAGAGAGATCGATGACCTTCGCTCCGGCGGGGATGGAGGTCGCGCCGTCGGTGACCTTCTCGATCCTGTCGCCGCGCACGAAGACGAGCTGGTTCTTCTTCGCCGTCTCGGACGCGCCGTCGATGAGCGTCCCGGCCTTGATGACGACCTGGGCAACGGGGGTCGCGGCCGGCGGAGCCGTTCCGGGCTGCTGCGCGGTGGACGGCTGCACGGCGGCGGTGCACGCAAAGAGGACGGCCGCAACGACGGTTCCGGCGTGGCGCATCGATCCCTCCTGTCCTGGTCGGCGATTCGGGGGCGGAAGGTATCACGCCGGGGCGAAGCCGCGCCCGCCCGCGGCCCCCGGCCGACGGGCGTATAGTCCGCTCACTGCAGGGAGGAACACCGATGGGGGGAGCAGGGGCGGCCGCCGCGGCGGCCATCGCGCAGGCGATCAAGGCGTCGGGGGCGATCGTGCGGGTCGAGCCGGAGGACTTCCAGCGGCTCGTCGAGCACAACGCGCAGGGGCTGGTGGTGCACTCGGCGCCGAAGCTGTTCCAGCCGAAGCACCGCTACATCATGGGGTACAAGGGGCTGGCCTTCTACACCAAGTCGAGCGAGCCGCTCGCCATGCCGCGCGCCATCCAGACCATCGAAGCGAAGAAGATCTGGATCCCGGGATAGCAGCGCCGGTCCGCAGGGGAGAGAAGACCGTGGCGAAGAAGAAGAGCGCGAAGGGACATGCGACCGACGCGGGGCTGAGGGCGCTGCGCGCGTTCGGGCTCGCGTATCCGAAGGCGCACACCAAGAGCCCCTGGCCGGGACATCTCGACCTCGCGGTGAACGACAAGACCTTCGCCTACCTCAGCCTCGAAGGGGAGCCGTTCAGCATCTCGTGCAAGCTGCCGCAGTCCGCCGGGGCGGCGCTGATGCTGCCGCACGCGGAGCCGACGCCCTACGGGCTCGGAAAGAGCGGCTGGGTCACGGTGAAATTTCCGGAAGGCAAGCCGCTGCCGCTCGACATCCTCAAGTCCTGGATCGACGAGTCGTACCGCGCGCAGGCGCCGAAACGCCTCGTCGCGCAGCTGGGTTCCCGGCCCGGCGACGTCCCGGATGCGGCGCCGGCGAAGCCCGCGGCGCCGAGGAAGAAGCGCCCGGGGCGGCGCCGCGAGCGCTGAGCGCGCCATCCCTCAGCGGTTCCACGGATGGGCCGCGCCCGGGGCGCGTGCTATCACGCTTGCGTCTCGCTTTTTCGACAGGGCGCGCACTCCGGCGACCAGGTCCCGGACCGCGCGCGACGACATGGCGCATCGCACCGGCCCGCGGCCCCGCTCCGCGGCCCCGAACTGAAGACGAGGTGAACTCCCCATGAAGGCGCTCCGCTGGCACGGCAAGGGGGTCAAGGTCGTGCTGCAACCGGCCGCATGACGAGACGAAGCGGCGCCTTGCGTGGACCGTCAGGTCGCCTCCTCTTCCTGGCGGGGGTGCTGCTCCTGAGTGCCGCGAGGGTCCGTCTTCCGGGCCGGGCCCTCGCGGCCGAGGGTGGGGCCGGGCCCGGGGCCGGCCGCGGCGGCCTGCCGATGCGCGTGGCCGCGGAAGGCGGGACCATCGACGAAGAGCGGCAGCGGCAGGCGGAGCTGGCGACGCGGCTGCTCGCCGCGCTGCCGGCGCGGGCGCTCGACGCGCCGGTGCGTCTCGAGCTCAACCGTGAGGAGATCCGCGGCGTCGTGCGGCCCGGCCGGCCGCGTGAAGAGCCGCTGCGCATCGGCGTGGTGAAGAGCCTGTCGGCGCGTCTCGACATCGACGGTCTCGCGACCCCCCGGCGCGGCGCCGGCGGCCCGACGAAGGACGGCGGCTACGAGTGGGCGGTGGCCGTCGTGTCCTCGGCGGCCGGCGCGATGCGCTTCCACATCGAGGGGCTGGAGCTGCCGCCCGGGACCGAGCTGTTCCTCTTCAGCCGCGCCGGCGAAGCCTTCGGGCCCTACACGGACAACGGTCCCAACGACGACGGCGAGTTCTGGACCGACACGCTGTTCGGCGGCGAGGCAATCCTGCAGGTGCACGTGCCGGCACCGGCGACGGCGGACGACGTCGCGCAGGTCTCCTTCCTGGTCAGCGAAGCCGGCCTCGTCCTGCCGCGCTTCGCCGGGCCCGGCACCGACGCCGTCGCGAGCGTGGCGCGCCCGCCGGCAGGCCGGGGCGAATCCGCGGCGGGCGAGTCGACGGCGGGGATCGCCCTGCAGGCGCCGAGCGGACCGTTCCCGTGCGGCAGCCCGGAGTGCCTCGTGGACGCGACGTGCCCCGGCACGGTCTCCGCGGCGGCGCTGGCGCGCAACGCGGTCGCGAAGATGGAATGGCCGAGGGGCCAGTTCCTCTACACGTGCAGCGGCGCGCTCATCAACGACGCCAACCCGGATCGGGACAACCTCTTCCTGACGGCGGCGCACTGCCTCGATCGCAACCGGCTCGCCCTCAACGTGCAGTTCTACTGGCGGTTCGCGACCTCCTCGTGCAACGGCCGGTGTCCGGCCAACGAGGGCTGGCCCTTCCGGACGGCCGGCGCCACCGTGGTCGCCACCGGCAGGCGCGGCGATTTCACGCTCCTGCAGCTGCGGACGCCGCCTCCGGCGGGTTCGGTCTTCCTCGGCTGGAACGCCGATCCCGTGGCCGGCTCGGACGGCCTCCCGCTCTACCGCATCAGCAATCCCGACTTCGGACCCCAGGTGTATTCGCGGCACGACGTGGACGCGGAGGCGCCGATGTGCGCCGGCTGGCCGCGCGGCTTCTTCATCTACAGCCACGACATCGTCGGCGCCATCGACGGCGGCAGCAGCGGCTCGCCCCTGTTCAACACGCAGGCGCAGATCGTCGGCCAGCTCAGCGGCTCGTGCGGCAGCGAGGTCTCCGACGTGTGCTCGTCGGGTCCCGGAGAGTCGAACAGCACGGTGGACGGCGCCTTCGCGGCGTACTTCCCGCGCCTGCAGGCAGTCCTCGCGCCCTGATCCGGTGTCCAGGCGCCGCCTCGTCGCGCAGGCCGATTCGGCGCAGGCCCTTCCGATGTGGCAGGATGGATCACCATGACCACGCCGAAGGGGCCGACGCCGAAAGGGCCGCTGGCGCTCGTGCCCATGGCCTACGTCCGAAACGTGCAGGAGTCGATCGCCTTCTACACGCGGTTCGGGTTCGAGATCGGCAACACCAACACGCTGAAGGGGGAGACGGAGCCGAACTGGGCCTGGCTCCAGTCGCAACGCGCGCAGCTCATGCTGGCGCGCGCCACGGCTCCGGTGGTCGCGAGCGACCAGGCGGTCCTCTTCTACGTCTACGTCGCCGACGTCGAGGCCTTCCGGACGCGCCTGCAGCAGGCCGGGATTGAAGGCGGTCCCATCCGGCATCCCTTCTACGCCCCCCGCGGTGAGTTCCGCGTGACCGATCCCGACGGCTACGTCGTGATGGTCACCCACGCCGACTAGTC
>DASYQE010000173.1:0-12468 GCA_036005805.1 Candidatus Polarisedimenticolia bacterium
TGCGGCGGTCGGGTGCAAGCACGACAACAACACGGCGTCGTGCGACGACGGGGTGTTCTGCAACGGCAGCGACGTGTGCCAGAACGGCGAGTGCACGCACCGCAACGACGAATGCCAGCCGGGTCAGATCTGCAACGAGAACCCGGGGGTGTGCGTCGAGTGCAACGGCGACGGGGACTGTCATCCGGGCGCGCCGTTCTGCGACACCGGGTCGCACACCTGCGAGCAGTGCCTGAACGACGGGCAGTGCGACGACCACAACGCCTGCAACGGGGCCGAAACGTGCCAGGGATCCACCTGCCGGCCCGGCACGACGCCCAACTGCAATGACGGCAACGGGTGCACGAACGACCTGTGCAGCCCGGCGTCCGGCTGTTACCACACGAACAACTCCAACTCGTGCGACGACGGCAACGCCTGCACCACGGGCGACACCTGCAGCAGCGGGACCTGCCGCGGCGGCACGCCGCCCGACTGCAACGACAACAACCCGTGCACGGCCGATTCCTGCAACGCGGCGACCGGGTGCACGCACACCACCACCGGCGACGGCCAGAACGGCTCGTGCGAGACGGTGACCGACACGATGTACTGCCCGCTGCCGCCGGACAACACCTGCGGCGCCGGGACGTTCCGGCTCATCGATCTGCAGAACCCGACCAACGGGGTGCAGAACGACTACCTGCTGAACGCCTCGAACCCGGGCCAGTGGTACTACAACGTCTTCTACAGCGGGACGCCGGGCTCGTCGTTCAGCCTGACGATCGACGTCCCCTGGCCGTTCGTCACCAACGGGGACAATCCGATCCAGGTGCACGACGGGACGACGTTCAACGGCGCCTGCTTCGTGCCGAGCCCGTCCCTGTCCGGCTACCTCATCACGACCGACGCCGGGCACCTCTCGAACAGCGGCAAGGCGGTCGTGCTGCTCGCCGACTACAAGATGCAGAACCTCGGCGACACGCAGGCGGTCTACGTCACCGGCACCGTGCCCTCGACGGGGCTGGCGTACATCACCGTCCACCTCGATTACGGGATCAAAAAGGTCAGCAGCTGGCAGCAGAACACCACCACGCTGCAGGGTCCCGACGTCGATCTGAACGGCTCGCTGGACGGCCTGGGCGACGGCCCGATCTTCATCAAGGGCGGAACGCCGGCCTGCACCAACGGGCAGGACTACCGGTTCGACTTCAACGCCGGCGGTCCGACCATCGGCACCACGATTTACAGCACCAACACGTTCAAGAAGAACCCGGGCGTCAACGGGATGATCACGAAGACGACCGGGGATCCGAAGAGCAACGTCCGCGTCGAGTTCTACGGGCCGAACAACAAGCTCATCTCGGCCCTGAACACCGACGCCGACGGGTTCTTCATGTTCTCGTACAAGCACACCGGCAAGGCGGCCAACTACACGATCAAGGTCCCCTCGCTGGGTCTCCAGAAGGTGGTGACGCTCAAGGCGAACGGGTACGCTCTCGCCAACTTCGAGAACGTACCCTGACGCGGGGCGTTCCGCTCGCGTGAAACGAAATCGGGGCCGGCCGTCGTCGGCCGGCCCCGATTGAATCGGGTTTCATGAAGGTCCGGGCGGGTTGGCAACGTCCGGACCTTTTTTCTTTTCGGAAGGCGTGATGGATTCGACAGGAAGAACCGGCCGGTCGCGACGCCCCCTCCCTGCCCGGGCGGCGGCGCTCGCGCTCGCGCTGGTGGCCGGCATGCTCTCGGGTCATGGCGCGCTGGCCGGCGGACGCGACGGCTCCTCGGGCGACACCGGGGACGGATCCGCGGGCGCGACATGCGACCCGGCCGCGGCGCGGGCGGAGGACGCGGCCTACGAACTCGCGTGGGACGGGCCGGGGGTCTGGGTCGGCCTCAATGGCGCCCAGCGGCTCCGCGTCGTCGCCTCCGAGGCGGGCGTGCTGATGCGGTCGCCCGACGGGGAGGCCGGCGGGGCCTGGAGTTTCGGGCTGTCTCTCGAAGGCGCCGGCCCCGCCACGCCTCTCGTCACCGGCCGGCGCATCGACCTGGCGCATGCCGGCGCCGCGGAGTGGTACTTCAACGGCCGCAAGGGACTGCAGCACGGACTCGACGTGGAGAACGCGCCGGGATCGGGCGGCCGGATCGGCTTCCGTCTGACCGGAAGCCTGACGGCGAAGGTGCGTGACGACGGGCGCGGCATCATGTTCGTCGATCCCCGCGGCATTCCGGTCCTGGCGTATGCCGACCTGCACGCGGTGGACGCCGACGGTCGGGATGTCGACGTGCGCTGGGAGCGGGAAGCCGCCGGCGCCGGGGGAGGCACGGTGCTGACCCTGACGCTCGCGGCGGAGGGACGGCGCGGCCCGATCCGCGTCCGCGGGATCCTGAAGCGCGGGAAGACATCGGGCGTCTCCGCGTCGGAGATCGGCCCGGGTGTCGACGCGGCGTTCGACCCTTCCCTGCCGCGGCTCCTGCTTGCCCCCGCGAACGATCAGTGCGCCGGCGCCGAGGTCATTCCGGCGGCGGGACCGTTTCCGGTGACCTCCGCCGCCTACGACATCACCAGCGCGACGACCGTGGGAGACCCGCCCGCGAACACCTGCCAGCCGGACGTGTCGCACAGCATCTGGTTCAGGTTCACTCCCGCGGCCACCGGCTACTACAGCTTCTCCCTGTGCGCCGACGCGCCGTCGCTGACCAATGTCCCCGACACCGTGCTGGCCCTGTACCAGTCGACCAGCGCCTGCGCGGGCCTGACACAGGTGGCGGGCGGCTGCGACGACGATTCCTGCTCGACCGGCGACCTGCAGTCGATCGTGACCGGACACCAGCTCGTGGCGGGGCAGACGTACTACGCGGTCGCCTGGCAGTTCGGGTCGGCGGTGCCGGCGCCGGGCGAGGAGACCATCCAGCTGGTGGTGACCCACGATGGCGCCCCTCCGGCGGCCCCGCCGAACGACCAGTGCGGCGGCGCGGAAATGATTCCGCCCGCCGGTCCCTTCCCGTACCTGACGGCTCTGACCGCGGACATCAGCAGCGCCACCGCGCTCGGCGATCCGGCGGGACCCTCCTGCCAGCCGGATGTCTCGCGCAGCGTCTGGTACTCGTTCACGCCGGCCGTGAGCAGCGCCTATTCGTTCTCGCTGTGCTCCGACGGGCCGACCGGCACAACCGTGGACGACACGGTGATGGTCCTGTATTCCTCGACGGGGACCTGCTCCGGCCTCGCCGAGATGCCCGGGGGCTGCGCCGACGACACCTGCACGCTCGCGCTGGGGCAGTCGTCGATCAGCGGCGCCACCCTGACCGCCGGCACGACCTACTACGTGGTGGCCTGGAAGTTCGACCTGCCGGCGCCGCTCGCCGGCCACACGGCCGTCCAGATGCGGGTCACCCAGGTCCTCGGACCCGCGAACGATACGTGCGCCGGCGCGGTCACGCTGTCGCTCAACAGCCCGATCGCGGGGACGACCGCCGCGGCCACCGACAACTACGAGCTCTCCGGAAGCGCTTGCTTCACCGGCGTCGGCCAGACGCCGGTGAGCGCCACGGGAAGTGACGTCGTCTACCGCTTCACCGCCCCGGACGCGGGGGCGTACTCGTTCCGGGTCAGCCCCGCCGACGCGACGAAGAACGTCGTGCTGGACGTGGCTTCGGACTGCCCGGCCGGCCCCTTCCCGGCGACCATCACCGGCTGCCTGGGCGCGGCCAACCGCAGCACCGGCAACCCGGCCGAGGAGGTCGCCTGCCTGCCGCTCGCTGCCGGCCAGGCCGTGAACGTCTTCGTCGATGAGATCGCCGCTTCGATGGGGACGGCGTTCATCCTCGAGGCCACCCCCTGCACGAAGGAAACGGAGCCGGACAGCAGCCCCGCGAACGCCATGCCGCCCGCCTGCGGACTCGAGGGCTCGATCGTGCCCAACGGGGACGCCGATTACTTCGCGCTGGGGTCGCCCGCGTCGGGGAGCCGGGTCTTCGCGCTCGTCGACTCGGCCGCCGCGAACAACCTCGACCTCGACCTGCGCGTCACCACCGCAGTCGACACCCTCGAATACGACGACACCAACAACGACGCGCCGTTCGGAGCGACCTCGGCGAACCTGGCGGGAACGCCTTTGACCGGCGTCGCCGCATTCGCGCAGGTCACCCATTTCAGCATCAACCAGCAGGCCGAACCGTACCGCCTGTACACGTTCGTCGAGCCTCCGACCGGGTCGGCGTTCACGGAGGTGGAGCCGAACAACTCGACCGCGAGCGCCTCCGGCGGCGCGGCGCTCTACTTCAGCGGCGCGCTGTCGAGCACCACCGACGTCGACCACTTCGCCTTCACCGCCCAGGCCGGCGATCTCATCCAGATCGGCCTCGATCTCGATCCCCTCCGCAACAACACGCCGTGGAACGGCATCCTGGCGCTGCTCGACGCCTCCGGGGCGGTGCTCTTGTCGGTGAACGACAGCGGCTCGACCTCGAGCACCACGGCCGGCACCGGGAGCCTCGTGGCCAAGAACCCCAGCTCGCCCGCGGAGGGACTGGTGTGGCGGGCGCGCGCCGCCGGCACCTACTACGCGCGCGTGTCGTATTCCTCCGGGACGGCGGGGGACTATCTCGTCGGGATCGGGCTCAACTGCAGGATCGGACCCGCCGGCGATCTCCGCGTGACCCAGAGCGATGCGCCCGACCCGGTCCAGCCCGGGGCGAACGTCACCTACACCGTGCAGGTCTCGAACCTCGGCGCCACCACGGCGACGGGAGTCTCGCTGCGCGATGATCTTCCCGCCGGGGCGGGGTTCGTGTCGGCGACCCCGAGCCAGGGGACCTGCGGCGGAGCGACCTGCGCCCTCGGATCGCTCGCGGGGGGGGCCTCGGCGACCGTGTCGGTCGTCGTGACGGCCCCGGCGAACCCCGGCACCATGGTCAACAAGGCCACGGTCACGGCCGCGACGATCGACTCCAATCCGGCGAACGACACCGCGCTGGCCTCGACGACCGTCGGCGCGCCCGACGGCGACGGCGACGGCGTGCCGGATGCGACCGACTGCGCTCCCGGTGATCCGACCGAGTGGGCGGTGCCGGGGGAGGCGACGGGCCTCGTCTTCCCGACCCCGGGAAACACCGCGGCGCTGCAGTGGAACACCCCCGCGGCGCCGGGCGGGACGCTGGTCCGCTACGATCTGCTGCGCAGCACGTCGCCGAACGACTACTCGGCGGCCGCCTGTGCCGCCAGCGGCATCACCGCGACCACCGCGTCCGATGTCACGGCGCCCGTCTCCGGTCTCTATTACCTGGTGCGCTCGAGAAACACCTGCGGCGCCAACCTCGGTGCCGCGTCCAACGGCACGCCGCGCACCGGCGTCGCCTGCCCCTGAAATCGAGCGGTCGGCGCCGCCCGGCCAGCCGACAGGATCGAAATTCATAGCCCCTGGCGCGCATTTCATGCCATCCGCGGCCCTCACAATCGTCAGCGCCGGAACAATCTCGTGCCTCCCGTGACAACGGGCTTCCGCGAATTCACCTTCTCCTCCAAGCCACACGCGCAAGGGGGAGGACATGGGGCATCCTGCGTTCGTCACGCGCACGACGTCCTGGCGGCGGTTCGTCGGGATCGTCGCCTTCATGACGGGCCTGCTCGTCGGCGTTGACGGAGGGCTCCTGGCCCAGACGCCGGTCGCCTCCCGCCCGGAGAAGATCCTGCTCACCCCGAAGCACCCCGAGGGCCGCGGACCGGGCCGCATCGCGCTGGCTCCCGACGCCGCGGCCTGGCACCGACTCTTCGACGCGGGCAGCGCCCGGGTGGCCGACTTCCCGCTGCCCGGCGGACAGCGCGTCGACCTCGAGATCTCCTCCGTCGACATCGTCGGGAGCCGGACGCACTTCTTCGTCCACGGCGGAAAGGACATCCGGGAAGTGGCCGGGCCGCCGATGCGCTTCTTCCGCGGCCGCGTGGCCGGGGATCCGGAGAGCCTGGTCGTCCTGAACCTGTTCGGCGGCCGCATCGCCGGCTTCGTGCGCCACGACGGCCGCGAATACAGTTTCGGCCCGCGCGCCTTCTCCGTCGACCGACCGGGGGCGGATGACATCGAGCTCGTCGACGAGACGGTGGAAGGCGGCCGCCGGGGGACCTGCGACGGAGACGAGGCCGGGGACAACGACGGCGGCCCCTTCGCCCTCGCCGCGAGTCCCGGGCTGGAGCAGGCTCCGGCGCTCGCCATCGACACGAACACCCTCCTGGTCGGCTGGATCGCCGTGGAGGGGACCGTCGAGTGGGTCACGAAGCTCGGCGGCGTGGCGGCGGCGACCACCTACACGTTGAACCTGATGTCCCAGGTGTCGGCGATCTACGAGAACGACATCAAGGTGCAGCTCAAGGTCCCCTACGTCCTGATGAACACGGTCGAGCCGGATGGGTATTCGGGCGCCTCGAACAGCACCAGCACGGTGCTGAACGAGATGCAGGCGAAGTGGAACGGCACGCCGTCGCTGCAGAACGTGTTCCGGTCCGCGGCGCACGTCTTCAGCACCTATCCTGCCGGCGGCGCCGGGCGGGCCTATATCAATGCGCTGTGCGACAACGTGCCGGTGAACCCCGGCGCGGACGATTACGGCGTCAGCCTGCTCGAGGGAAACGGCGCCTCCTTCGAGCGCCGGCTGGTGGCGCACGAGATCGGCCACAACTTCTCGAGCCCTCACAGCCACTGCTACACGCCGGAGCTCGACCAGTGCAACAACACCGAGACCGGCTGCTACGCCGGCCCGGTGGTGCAGACGACCGGGACGCTGATGTCGTATTGCAGCAGCCAGCTGAGCAGCTTCCACGCGCGCGAGCGGGACGAGAAGATCCGGCCGGGCGCGATGGCGGCCTACCCGCGGTGCATGGACGTCGCCGGGATGCCGGGAGAGGCCGGCGGGATCCAGGTGGGCGATGCGGGCACGTGCTCCGCGGCGGATCTGCAGGCCGACGACGGGGCCACCAACGGGACCTATGGCTACAGCGGCACGGCCCAGAGCGCCTGGGTCAAGCGCTTCACCCCGTCCTGCTACCCGTTCAAGCTCACCAGCATCGACGTGCGCATCACCAACACGACGACGGTGGCGCCGGGACGGCCGATCCGGATCCTCGTCTACACGGACCCGTCGAAGACCGGAACGCCCTCCGGTTCGACGCTCGCCTTCAGCCAGGACACCACCGTGCACGTGACCGGCTCCGGAACCTGGAACCAGTACACCCTGTCGGCCCCGGTGATCCTGAACGCGGGCGATTACTACATCGGCTTCTACGATCTCGTCGCGGACACGGGCACCACGTACCTGGAGGACATCGACAGCAGCCGCAGCGGCGACTCCTTCTGGCAGGCGAGCTCGACGGATCCGGCGACCTTCGCGCCGTTCACCTACGCCGCCGCCACCTGGATGATCCGCGGCCACGGCGCCGGCCTCGCGCCGGGGAGCGTCGCGCTGACCTGGGATCTCGCGTGCAACGACGCCGCCGTCCCGGGCCAGGACTACGCCGTGTACCAGGGGAGCATGGGGCGCTGGACCGATCTCACAGGTCTGACCTGCTCGACCGGCCGCAGGACCACGTGGCTCATCGAGAACCCGCCGGTCAACAGCTTCTGGGTCGTGGTGCCGCAGAACTCGGCCAACGAAGGCTCCTACGGCCAGAGCTCGATGGGCGAAAGACCGCCGGCGCTCTCGGCCTGCAAGCCGCAGGCGGTCGGCGCCTGCCAGTAGGATCCCGGCTCACATCCTGAAGGTCCAGCGGAGCTTGACCACCGCCTCGCTGTCGAGCGGCTCCGCCTCGAGCGGCCGTTCGGCGTCCGGCGGGTGCAGCCAGCCGCGGGTCCAGACGACGTAGAGGTCGGCGCCGGGGTGAATCGTGTAGCGCAGGCGCGCGTTCACCCCGATGTTGCGCGTCACGTTGTCGTACTGGCCGTTGAACGACAGCACCAGGTCGGGCGAGAAGGCGTAGGCCGTCTTGACCTGCCACAGCGTGGTGATGAAATCCCCCTCCGGCAACTGCCCCTGCACGTGCAGCCCGTTCAGCTCGGTCTGGAGAGCGCCCGTGGAGGACGCGAAGCGGACGTAGCCCTGCAGCTCGCTCAGCCTCCCGTCGTAGAACGAGCCGAGGTCGACGTAGCCGCCGGTGGAGACGGGCCGGTCGGGCCGCGTGGCCAGGGTCAGGCGGGAGCGCAGGAAGTGGTATTCGTCGATCGGCAGCACCACGCCGGGCGCGATCTCGAACGGCGCGTCGAGACGCTCGTAAGTCGGGATGAAGACCAGGTCGACGCTCCCTCCGGCCGGCGTCACGAAGCTGAGGGGATAGGCGGTCACCTCCCAGGATTCCACGTCGCCCGTGTGATCGGTGATGTAGGTGCTCTCGGCGCCGAAGTAGAACTGCCGCACGTGCGCGGCCCAGAACTCGGACTGAGGTCTGGGGGCGAAGGTGGTCGCGCCGCGGGTGAGCCGGATGCCGGGGCGGGGCAGGAAGCCGAGCGCCGGGTCGAGCGAGTCGCCGAAGACTTTCATGAGGACGGTGTTGTCCCAGAGGTCGTTCGGGTAGTCCACCTTGAACCCCCAGCCGCCCGGCTGCCCGCCGGGATTCCCCTCCGGCGGGTCGCCGCCGGTGCGCGCAATCCAGCCGCCGACGGAGAAGTTCTTGTCGCCGAACAGCTCGCTCGTTTGCCAGACGGCATCGGCGCCGCCGAGCCAGTTGTCGCTGACGCCGTCGGGATCGCCGCGCGTGCCGATGGCGCCGATGCGCAGATGCCGATCGACGTCGTAGGTGACGCGCCCGGCGAACAGGTTCGTGGAGGGCGCCGACGGGATGTCGCCCGTCTTCACGTCGAGCACGCCGATCCCCCATTTCCCCTGGCGGCCGATGATCTTCGCGCCGTAATCGATGGGCACCCGCTCGCCCTCGAAGAGCCCGACGCGGCGGCTGAAGAACGGCACGAAGTCCGAGTTGAGCCCCAGCCCGAAGACGAACTGGTTCGCCCCCTCGACGAAGAAGTAGCGCTTCTCCGGGAAGAAAAGCGGGAAGCGGGTCAGGTTGACCTGGCGCGTGTCGACCTCGGTCTCGGCGAAGTCGGTGTTCACCGTGAGGACGCCAGAGAGCTGCTCGGACAGGTTGTAGGCGACGTCGGCGCCGGCATCGCCCGTGGTATCCGTGTCGTCGAGCGCATCGTCGGTGTCGGTCCGGACCAGTCCGTACGGGCTCATCGACAGCCCGATCCCCTGGCGCAGGCTCCCGGCCCCCTCGAGCAGCCCGGCGCGCCGCATGTCGGAGTTGCGCGCGTCGAGCGTCGTCCCGGTCCAGCGCATCACGGTCCGGTCGCGCGCCACGCGTCGTTCGACGTTGAGGCCCCACGGCGCGTCGCCCGGCGTGAAGCGCAGCGTCGGCCCGGGGATCGCCACTTCGAGCGTCCAGCCTTCGTCGTCGATCGACACGTGCGCGTCCCAGATGCCGTCCCAGTCGGGGGAAATCGTCTCGAAGTCGGAGATGAGACCGTCGTAGCGCGCGCCGGCCGCGTTGACCTGGAAGAAGTACCCGGTGCGGTGGTCGCCGAAAGTGTCCAAGGCCAGCGCAATGGTGTCGTCGCCGTTCAGGTCGCCGTCCCGCTGCATCGTGTGGATGGCGATCCGCCCCGGCTGGGGATCGAAGGCGCGCACGCCGACGTACAGGGTCGAGCCGTCGGTCAGGAGGCGGACGGTGGTGTGGTACGGCATCGGCCCGCCGGGGACCGGCGACTGCTGCGTCAGCTCGAGGATGACGCCGGCGAGCGCCCAGTCCGGCTCGTCGAGGCGTCCGTCGAGCTGGATCGGGGCCGACGCCAGCCCGACCCTCACGGTGGGCGTGGCGGCCGGGGGCGCCTGCTGCGCGAAGGCGAATCCGCCCGGACCGGCGGCGAGGAGGGCGATCGCCGGAAGGGCGCGCCGGACGAGCGACTTCACGAGGCGCGGGATGATAGAAGCACCGCGCCGGCTCACGCAATGCCGGCCGTCGCCGGAATCGCGCCGTTACTCGGCGCGCAGGGCGATGATCGGATCGACGCGCGTGGCGCGCAGCGCCGGGATCAGGCTCGCCAGGAGCGCGACCGCGGTCAGGATCAGCGGCACGCCCACGAAGGTCGCCGGGTCGCGCGCCGGGACGCCGAAGAGGATCCCCTGCATGAGGCGGCCGGCGAACAGCGCCGCGACGAGGCCGACGCCGACGCCGACGAGCGACAGCGCCAGGCCCCGCCGGAGCACGAGGCGCATGACTTCGCCGCGGCGCGCGCCGATGGCGATGCGCAAACCGATCTCGCGGGTGCGCTGCGTGACGAGGTACGACAGCACGCCGTAGATGCCGACGGCTGCCAGCGTCAGCGCCGTGGCGGCGAAGAGGCCCAGCAGCCAGCCGGTGAAGCGCGGCGCGGCGATGGCGCCCGACACCACGTCGGTCATGCGGCGCACGCTCGCGACCGGCAGCGCCGGATCGATGCGGGCGATCGTGTCGCGCACCGCCGGCACGAGGCCGAGCGGATCCGCCTGCGAGCGCACCACGAGCGTCATGTCGCGCGGCGCGAACAGGGCGCCGTTCATGGCGAACTGGGCGTGCGGCCGGTAGAACTTCTCCTTGACCGACTCGCCGACGGCGTTGTGCTGCTCGTCGCCGACGATGCCGACCACGGCGATCCAGGGACGCTTCGCGTCGCTCCCCATGCGGAGGCGCCCGCCGAGCGCCTCCCCGGGCTTCCAGTACTTCCTCGCCATGGTCTCGTTGACGATCGCGACCGGCATGGCGTCGGCCCGGTCGGCGGGGGTGAAGAAGCGGCCGGCGACGAGCTTTTCGCCGAGCGCCTCGAAGGCGCCGTCGCTCACCACCTGCCAGTCGCCCTTGGCGTTGTGGCCGGGCGTCTCGACGTACCCGTCCACGTCGAGCCCCCAGTCGCCGATGGTCGTCGCCAGCGGCAGCGATCGGACGACGCCGGCGTTCGCCACGCCGGGCAGCGACCGCACCCGGTCCACGAGGTCGCGGTAGAAGGTCTCCACCTGCGCGTCCGCCGGGTAGGAGGCCTGCGGCAGCGCCAGCCGCATCGTCAGCACGCGTTCGGGATCGAAGCCGAGGCGCACCTGCCGCAACGCCCAGAGGCTGCGCATCGCGAGACCGGCCGACACCAGCAGCACGACCGCGAGCGCCATCTCGGCGACCACGAGCGCACTGCGGCTGCGCTGCCGCTCGCGGCCGATGGTGACGCTGCCGGCGCCGTCCTTGAGCGAGTCGGTGAGATCGACGCGCGAGGCGCGCAGCGCCGGCACGAGGCTGCACAGAAGCGCCGTGAGGATCGCCGCGGCCGCGGCGAAGCCGAGGACGGCGCCGTCGACCCGCGCCTCCTGGGCGCGCGGGATCGCCGCCAGGCTCGACCCGGCCATCAGCCGCACGCCGATCCCGGCGATCACCAGACCGAGCAGCGCGCCGCCGCACGACAAGAGCAGCGTCTCGGCCAGGAGCGGCCGCAGCAGGCGGAACCGGCCGGCGCCGAGCGCCGAGCGCACCGCCAGCTCGCGGCGGCGCGACTCGGCCCGCGCCAGGAGGAGATTGGCGACGTTGGCGCAGGCGATGAGCAGGAGGAACAGCGTGGCGGCGCTGACGAGCACCAGCGCCGGCGTCACCGGCCCGACGATCTCGTCCTTCAGGCTCACCGCGAACGCCTCGAAGCGCATCGCTTCGGGGTAGAGCCCCTGTTTCGTCCACGCGGCGGTCATGCCTTTCAGCTCGGCGGTGGCCTGCGCGACCGTGGCGCCGGGGGCGAGCGCCGCCGCCGCGAAGAAGCCATGGTTGCCGCGGTCGTTCGGGTCGGTGTCGAGAACCAGCGGAGCGTACAACTCGGTCGGCTCGGCGAAATCCTCGCGGTAGTCGGTCGGGAGGCGGAAGCCATCGGGCATCACGCCGATGACCTCGTAACCCTGGCCGTCAATCTGGATGGTCCTCCCGATCACCGACGGATCGCTTCCAAAGCGCCGCATCCACAACCCGTGCCCGAGGAGTACGACCGGCGCCCCCTGGCCGGAGTCATCCTCTTCGGGACGGAAGCCGCGCCCGAGCAGGGGCTTCGCGCCGAGCGCGTCGAGAATGTTGGCCGTGACCGAGCCGGCGCCGACCCGCTCCGGCGCGCCGTCGCCGGTCAGGTTGACCCGACCGGTCTGCCAGGCCGCCACGTTCTTCAGGAGCCGCGCATTCGTCCCGTAGTCGCGCGCCTCGGCGGACGACACCCAGGTCTTGTCCCAGCCGGTCCAGCGGCTCCAGATCATCACGTGACGCTCGGGCTGGTCGTAGGGAAGAGGCGCCAGGAGCACCGCGCGGAAGACGCTGAAAATCGCGCTCGTCGCCCCAAGACCCAGGCCCAGCGTGAGCACCGCCACGGCGGTGAAGCCCGGCTGCCGCCTCAGCGCGCGCAGCCCGAAGCGGATGTCCTGGACGATCGAGTGCATCGGCTCTCCTCCCGGTGG
>DASYQE010000174.1:0-7286 GCA_036005805.1 Candidatus Polarisedimenticolia bacterium
CTCGGGGTCCGCATCGGGCACTGGAGCCAGCTTTCGGTGCTGCCGATGGCGCTCGTGCCGCTGTCGTTCGCCGCCGCCATCGTGCACTACCGGCTGCTGGACCTCGACCTCTTCCTGAAGCGCGGCACGGTCGCCATCGGCCTGCTGCTGTCCGCCGCCGCGCTCTACGCCGCCTGCTACGTCCTCATGGATCGGATGGCGGGCGGCGCCTCGCGTCCCGGCTTCGACGCCGCCCTCGTCGGCGCCACGCTGCTGATGGCCATTTTCTACCCGCGGCTGCACCGGCGGCTGAAGGCGGGCGTCGATCAGTTCTTCTATCGCGAGCGGCACGACTTCCGCCGCACGCTCGTGGAGTTCGGCGAGGCGCTCAACCGCGAGCTGAGTCTTCCGACGCTGGTCCGCCGCATCGCCGGCAGGATCGAGCGCACCTTCAACGTCGCGACGGTCCACGTCTTCGTGCGCGCGTGGAACGATCGCCGCTTCTCGAGCGACGCCGCCGGCGATCTCGGCGCCGACGACCCGCTGCTGGGCCTGCTGTCCGGAGTGGACTGGCTGTCGCTGCGGGACCATCCCGGCGCGCTCGACCTGCCGAGCGGCACGCGCCTGCTGGAAGAGCAGGGAATCGAGTTCCTGATCCCGCTCCTGGTGGAGGGGGAAATCCTGGCATTCGTCGGCGTCCCGGCGCCCCAGGACGGCGGGTTCACGAGCGAGGACCTGCAGCTGCTCGTGTCCTTCGGCGGGCACGCCGCCGTGGCGATTGCCGGGGCGCGGCTGTACGGCGCCCTGGCCGAGAAGGTGTCGGAGATCGAGGCGCTCAAGGAGTTCAACGAGAGCATCCTCGAATCGAGCCGGGTCGCCATCCTGGTGGTGGATCCCGAGGGGCGCGTCGCCGGCCTCAACCGCGCCTTCGAGGCGCTCTCCGGGACGCCGCGCCAGCGCCTGCTCGGTCGCCGGCTGGACGAGGTGCTGCCGGCGCGCGTGGTGCGCGCCATTTCCGAGTGCGGCGAGGAGGGGGCGCGACTCGATCGCACCCCGTGGAGAACGGCCGACGGGCGGCTGGCCACGGTCAACCTGACCCGCTCGCCGCTGCGGGACGGGCGCGGGCTCCTGCTCGGCACCGTGCTCACCCTCGACGACGTCACCGACCAGGTGCGCCGCGAGGAAGCTCTCCAGGTCCGCGAGCACCTGGCTTCCATCGGGCTCCTCGCGTCCGGAGTCGCGCACGAGGTCAACACGCCCCTGACGGGGATCTCGTCCTACACGCAGCTGCTGCTCCAGGGGCGGGACGCCGCGGACCCGGCGACGCCGCTGCTGCGGAAGATCCAGCAGCAGACCGAGCGCGCGACGGGGATCGCCTCGAGCCTGCTCAACTTCGCGCGCCAGGCGGACGGCGACTACCAGCCGGTGGACGTCGGCGACATGGCGCGCGAGACCATCAGCCTGTTCGAGACGCACCTCAAGGAGCGGCGCATCCATCTCGAGCCGGAGATCGCCGCGGACCTGCCCCTCGTGTCGGGGAACCGCGGCCGGCTCCAGCAGGTCCTGATGAACCTGCTCCTCAATGCGGCCGACGCCACCCCGGACGGGGGCACCATCGGCGTGCAGGCGGAGAGCGCGGCGGGACGGGTGCGCGTGCAGGTCAAAGACACAGGCGTCGGCATCGCACCGGAACATCTCGATCGCATCTATGATCCGTTCTTCACCACCAAGCCCCGGGGTCGCGGCACCGGCCTCGGGCTCTCGGTCTCCTACGGCATCGTCAAGGAACACTCCGGGACCCTGACCGCGGAGAGCGCTCCCGGCGAAGGATCCCGGTTCGTCATCAGCCTGCCGGCGCTCGACGCCGGCGGCAGGAGGATCACGGCATGAGCGAAGGGAGCGTCGAACTGGGATCCGCCGGGGCCTCCGCGGGGCCGGATGCCGCCCCCCGGGAGGTCGGCCGCATCCTTCTCATCGACGACGAACCGATCATCCAGGAGGTCCTGGGCGCCATCCTGCTGCCGGAAGGGCACCAGCTCACGGTCGTCCCGGATGCGGAGCAGGGGCTGGCGGCGCTCGAGGAGCGGGACTTCGACCTGGTGGTCCTCGACCTGATGCTCCCCGGCATGAGCGGGCTCGAAGCGCTGCCGCACATCCGCCAGCGCGATCCCGACCAGGTCGTCCTCATGCTCACCGCCTTCGGCTCCGTGGAGACGGCGGTCCAGGCGATGCGCATCGGCGCGCACGACTACCTCACCAAGCCGTTCCGCAATGAGGAGGTGCTGCGGGCGGTGCGCCACGGTCTGCGTCACCGCCGCCTCGCCCTCGAGAACCGCACGCTGCGCCGGGCGCTGCAGGGACGGACCGGATCGTGGGGACTGGTCGGGAAGAGCCGCGCGATGCAGGGGCTCTACGCGCTGATCGAGCAGGTGGCCCCGAGCCGGTCCACGGTCCTCATCCAGGGGGAGAGCGGCACGGGCAAGGAGCTCGTCGCCCACGCCATCCATCTGAGGTCCGGTCGTCCGGCCGAAGCCTTCGTGGGGGTCAACTCGGGCAGCATGCCGGCCGACCTCCTGGAGAGCAACCTCTTCGGTCACGTGAAGGGGGCATTCACCGGAGCGGTGGCGGCCAAGAAGGGCCTGTTCGAGGTGGCGAACGGGGGGTCCATCTTCTTCGACGAGATCAGCAGCATCCGGCCGGAGGTGCAGGCGAAGCTCCTGCGCGTCATCCAGGAGAAGGAGTTCCTGCCCCTCGGCGCGGTGCAGAGCGTCCAGGTGGACGTGCGGATCATCGCCGCCACCAACATCGACCTCATGGAGCTGGTGCGACGGGGGGAGTTCCGGGAGGACCTGTACTACCGCCTGAACGTCATCACCCTCGAGCTTCCCGCGCTGCGGGAGCGGCGGGAGGACATTCCGCCGCTGGTGGATCATTTCCTCGCCAAATATGCCGAAGAGAATCGGAAAACCATCCACAGCCTCACTCCCGAGGCCATGGCCCGGCTCATGGATCACCCCTGGCGGGGCAACGTACGCGAGCTGGAGAACGTCATCGAGAGGGCGGTCGTCCTGTCCAATGGGCCTGAAATCGGCATCGACCTGCTCCCGGAGGGCCTGCAGAACCCCCCGGTGCGCCCCCCCGATGTGCAGTCCCTGCTCGTGGAAGGGACCTTCTCGTTCTACGAGACGATGGAACGCTTCGAGCGCGAAATCATCAGCGAGAGCCTGCGCCGGGCGGGGGGTGTCCAGCGCCGGGCGGCGGTTCTGCTGGGCCTCAAGGCCACCACCCTCAACGAGAAGATCAAGAGGTTGAAGATCGACCTCCCCTGACCGGAGGGGTCCAGGTGTCCAGCCCCGGCCCGTTCGCTGCATAGAGCCCGCAGGGGGGTGGGAGGGGGGGGATCATCTCCTTGACACACATGGACTTGAAAGTATGATTACCGCGCTTTCGCTTTCGTACCGGACGGGTTTTCGTCGAATTCGATTTTCTTGACAGTGCATCGCTCGTTTTTCTAGACTCCGCGTGACCGCTACAACGTGCGCGAGACCAACTGGCCGGTGCCCAGCAGGGACTGATCGTCGCCATCGATCAGCCCGGAGGTCTTTTCGATGGTCATGAGACGCTTTGCCTCTTCACTCCTGACCGCCCTTCTCGCACTCACGATCGCGGTTCCGGCTATGGCTCAGGGTACCGGTGGCTTGAGGGGCACCGTGCTCGACAAGGATGGCCAGCCGATCGTCGGCGCCACCGTGTCCGTGTCCAACCCGGATCTGAACATCAGCACCGGCGCCGCGACCGACGCCAAGGGCGAGTTCCGCATCGCCCCCCTGCCTCCCGGCAAGGGGTACAGCCTCACCGTCGCGTTTCCGACGATGGGGAAGATCACCCAGTCCGACATCGAAGTGCCCGCGAACAAGATGCTGGTCGTCCCGATCACCCTCCGGCCCAGCAAGGAGCTGACCGAGACGGTGAAGGTCACCGGCACCAGCGACGTGGTGGACACCGAGTCCACCACCACCAGCACCAACATCTCCTCCGAGTTCATCGACGCGCTGCCGATCCTCGGCCGCAACTACCAGGACGTGCTCACGCTGGCGCCCGGTGTCACCGACGTGGACGGCGACGGGAACCCGAACATCCACGGCGCCCGTGACACCGACGTCAACACGCTCGTGGACGGCGTCTCCACCGTCGACCCGGTCACGGGGCAGGTGGGGCAGCAGCTCAACATCAACTCCATCCAGGACGTCGAGGTCATCACCTCCGGTGCGTCCGCGGAGTTCGACCGGGCCCAGGGCGGGTTCGTGCGCGTCTCCACCAAGTCGGGCGGCAACGACTTCGAGGGCAGCTTCCGCTTCGACTACCGGGGCAGCGTGCTCGACGGCGACGGCGCCGGCATCGACAACGCGATGCTGCACGGCGGCCTGACCGAGCACGGCCTGCGCGACCTGACGTTCAACGACCTGCTTCCCGCGCTGACCGTCAGCGGGCCGATCGTCAAGGACAAGGCCTGGTATTTCGTCAGCGCCGAGTACCGGCAGATCGAGACGCCGATCAACTCGGTCACCCAGGCGTTCGTCCAGGAGCACGACGAGTTCCGCGTGTTCGGCAAGGCCTCGTGGGACATGTCCACGAACCACAAGCTGGTCTTCAGCGCCACCCTCGACCCGCAGAGCGACGACAACTTCGGTCTCAACTCGTTCACGGCCATCGAGTCGGGCTACACGCAGTACAGCGGCGGTCGCAACCTGGTCCTCACCGAGCGGGCGGTGTTCAGCCCGAACGTCTTCCTCGAGACGACGGTGCAGGATTTTGTGACGCATCCCGAGTGGGAGCCGACGACCGATGCGGACACGAACCGCAACGGCATGCTCTACGACGATCGCAATCACAACGGCTTCATCGACGCCACCGAGCGGGATCCCGGCGAGGACTGGGACCGTGACGGCAAGTTCGACGTCTACGAGGATTTCCGGCCGCACAACGGCCAGCTGGACGCGCTCGAAGACCAGGATCACGACGGCCGCCTGACCCCCGAGAGGGCCTGCGAGGGTCTCCTGCGCGAGGACATCGACTGCGATCACCACCTCGATGCGTTCAACGAGGACGACAACGCCAACGGCTTCCTGGACCCGGGGGAGGATCGGGATGCCGACGGCCGTCTCGACACGGGCATCGAGGATCGCAACCACGACAACCAGCTGAACGATCGGCCGATCCCGAGCGAGAACAACGACGCCATCAAGGACGAGAACAACCTCTACGGCAATTTCTATCCGTATCACGAAGCGGCGCCCGAGGTGAGCGACCGCGACTACACGCTCGACTTCCGGACGCTGCGCGTCAGCGGTCCGTTCAACACGGATTACACCGGGGACCGCGGACGGCAGACGCTGCGCCAGGACCTGACGATGTTCGTCCCGGACTGGCACGGCCAGCACGAGCTGAAGACCGGGTACGTCATCGAGCGCGAGCACTACGACCAGACGACGAACCTTCGCCCGCTGTCCGAGCCGAACCTGAAGCCGCCGACCACGGGGGCTTTCATCGCGACGATCGGGGTTCTCCTCCCGGCGGAGAACCAGGTCGAGAACACCGCCACGTCGCTGACCGGCGCCCTGTATGTCCATGACACGTTCAAGCCGGTCCCGAACCTGACGCTCAACCTCGGCGTGAGGTTCACCCGCGAAAGCACCGATTCGTTCGGGTACTCCCAGTTCGATCCTTCCGGTGAGCGGAGGCTGTTCGACCGGCTGGGCACCTTGACCGGCCAGCAGCGCAATTACACCGACCTCGTCAACGGCGACGGTGACGGCCAGTTCAACTATGGAATCTGCGACGACGCCATGTTCATTGGCGAGTGCGGCCAGAGCGCTCCCAACGTGATCCAGGACATCGTCACAGGGTTGCAGAAGGTCAAGATCTCCCGCCTGACCCAGCACCACACGGCGACCTCGATCGTCGCCGCCGACCTCGCGACCCTGTTCCCGGACGCGATCCTGCCCGACGGGACGCTCGACCGCAACAAGATGCGCGAGCAGGGGGCGGTGTTCCAGACCGAGGAGCCGTTCCGCCTGACCAACAACAACCTGGCGCCGCGCCTGGCGGTCTCGTGGGATCCCTGGGCGGATTCGAAGACCAAGGTCTTCGCGTCCTGGGGCCGTTTCTACGACAAGCTCTTCCTGAACGCGGTCGTCCGCGAGGAAGGTCCGGACACCATCCAGCGGTACTACAAGAAGGACACCGACTTCGTCAGCGCCGCCGGCCTTCCGAACAACGGCTACGGCGATCCGCTTTCGAAGGCGCCTCCGAGCACCTACCAGATCGATCGCGGCCTGCAGACCCCCTTCACCGACGAATGGTCGATCGGGTTCGAGCGCGAGCTGGCGCCGGAGGTCTCCTTGAGCCTGCGGTACATCCGGCGCGACGCGCGCCTGGGCCTGCAGGATCGCGACATCAACCACGTGCTCCGCTACAACTCGGTCACCGGCAAGCCCCTCGACGGGGTCGGCCAGCTCAACTTCGGGCCTGGAGATGGCGGGCCGGGCATCCCCGCCGGGGACATGCTGCCGGACCTGTACATCCAGAACTTCTTCTTCAACCAGATCTACCGGCTCGGCAACTTCAACACGTCCAAGTTCAGCGGCATCGAGCTGGAGATCACCAAGAGGTTGAGCCGGAAGTGGCAGATGGACGCCTCCTATTCATACAGCCGCGCCATGGGCGACGCCGAAGACTTCACCTCGGCCCTCGGAGACGATCCGGCGGCGGTGCCGTACGAATACGGCTACCTGCTCTTCGACCAGCGCCACATCGTGCGGTTCAACGGGACGACGTTCCTGCCGGGCGACTGGAGCGTCGGCGGCGTCGTGCAGTGGGCGACCGGCCTGCCGTACTCGCTCGAGACGACGGCGTTCTCGCTGGACAACTTCCAGTATCCGTCGTTCCGGACGCTGTTCGGCCGGACGGTGTTCAACCCGAACCCCGACGGCGACCCCAATACCATCGACGGCGCCTGGGAGTTCCAGCCGGAGAACCGCAACAGCCGGCGCAACAAGCCGATTTTGAACATCGACGTGCAGGCGGCCAAGTCGTTCGTCATGGGCCGTTACAACTCCAAGCTGTTCCTGGCGGTGGCGAACCTGCTCAACACGGACGATCTGGACATCACGACCTATCAGCCCGACAATCCGAACCGCGGCGGCGCGCTGCAGATCGACGCGCAGCGGCGCTTCGGGCGGCGTTATTCGATCGGGTTCCAGTTCGAGTTCTGACGCAGGAATCGACGGACGAGTTCCCGGGCCCCG
>DASYQE010000175.1:0-16848 GCA_036005805.1 Candidatus Polarisedimenticolia bacterium
GGCCGCTCGTGGAGGAGCTGGCGATCGGGTCGCGGGTCACCGTGGTCGGCGCGGTGCCGGACGTCGAGGACTACCTGCACGCCTCCGACCTCGGGATCTACACGTCCGAGAGCGAGTCGTTCGGGCTCTCCATCCTCGAGAGCATGTTCCACGGCCATCCGATCCTCGCCACGCGCGCGGGCGGGGTGCCGGAGGTGGTGGTCGAGGGTGAGACCGGCTTCCTGATCCCTCCAGGCGACATCGCGGGGTTCGCGGCGCGGCTCGAGGCGATGGCCCGGGAACCGGAGCGCTTCCGGGAGATGGGGACGAGGGGCCGGGCGCGGGCCGAGGCCCTGTTCTCCGCCGATCGGATCGTCGGACAGTATCTCGAGGTGTACCGGCGCGTCCTCGGCGGCGCCGGCGCCGGGGCGGACCGGGACGACAACCATTCCTGAAGGGGGGAGCGACGCGATGAAGGGTGCACTGCGACCGGCCGGTTTCTGCGCGGCCCTGGGGCTGGCCGGATGGGCCGGAGCCGGGGCGGCGCCGCTCGTCCCGCCGCGCCCCGACGCGGCCGCGATCCAGCTCGCCCTCAACAAGCTCCAGGTCCTGGAGAGCGTCCTGTACGTCGCGGCGCATCCCGACGACGAGAACACCCGGCTCATCGCCTGCATGGCGAACGGCCGGCTCGCCGACACCGCCTATCTCTCGATGACGCGCGGCGACGGCGGCCAGAACCTCATCGGTCCCGAGATCGGCGAGCTGCTCGGGGTGATCCGCTCGCAGGAGCTGCTGGCGGCGCGGCGCCTCGACGGCGGCCGCCAGTTCTTCACGCGCGCCGTCGATTTCGGCTTTTCGAAGACTCCCGAGGAGACGCTGCACATCTGGGATCGCGACCAGGTGCTCTCCGACGTGGTGCGCGTCTACCGGACGTTCCAGCCGGACATCGTCATCACGCGCTTCCCGCTGATGGACACCGACACGCACGGCAACCACACCGCCTCGGCGCTCCTGGCGAAGGACGCCTTCGCGGCGTCCGGCGACCCGAAGATGTTCGCCGATCAGCTCACGACCCTGCCGCCGTGGAAGCCGAAGCGGATCTTCTGGAATACGTCTCCCTTCTGGTACGACAACAAGGACGACTTCCACCCGGAGAAGATGGTCAAGATCGACGTCGGCGGCTTCGCGCCGCTGCTCGGCGAGTCGTTCCCCGAGCTGGCGGCGCGCAGCCGCAGCATGCACCGCAGCCAGGGCTTCGGGGCCAGCGGCTCGCGCGCCGACGTCACCGAGTACCTCGAGCGCGTCGACGGCGATCCGGCGAAGGACGATCCGTTCGAGGGCATCGACACGACGTGGAACCGGCTGCCGGGTGGCGCGCCGATCGGCGCCCTCCTGGCGCGCGCGGCGAAGGAGTTCGATCCGCAGAACCCCCCGGCCTCGGTGCCGCGGCTCCTGGAGGCGCGCAAGGCGATCGCGGCGCTCCCCGCCGGCCGCTGGCGCACGGTGAAGCTGCAGGAGGTGGACCAGGTGCTGTCCGCCTGCCTCGGCCTGTACCTCGAAGCCTCGGCGACCGAGCCGACCGGCATCGCCGGCGGCAAGATCTCGGTCAATGTCGAGGCGGCCAACCGCTCGCCGGTGACGGTGAAGGTCGGCACGGTGACCCTCGGCCCGATCGGCGACGCCACGTCCTGGGATCAGACCCTCGCCGGCCGCTCCTCGGCGAAGAAGACCATCGAGGCGGCGCTGCCGGCCGACCTGCGCGACTCCGAGCCGTACTGGCTGCGCGAGCACGGGACGCAGGGGATGTTCCGCGTGGACGACGCATCCCTCATCGGCCTGCCGGAGAACCCGCCCGCCCTGGCCGCATCGTTCGCCGTCGAGGTGGACGGCTCCTCCTTCACGGTGGAGCGGCCGGTGGTCTACAAGTGGACCGACCCGGCGCGCGGCGAGCGCTACCGGCCGTACGAAATCGTCCCGGCGGTGACGGTCGAGTTCGACGCCAAGACGCTGCTCTTCCCCGACGCCAGGCCGCGCGACGTGGCGGTGCGGCTCCGGGCGGGGCTCGCCAACGCCGCCGGCACGGTGCGCCTCGAGGCGCCCCAGGGCTGGAGCGTCACTCCGGACAGCCGCGAGTTCTCCCTCAAGGAAAAGGACGCGAGCCAGGCGGTCTCGTTCAGCGTGAAGCCGCCGGCTTCGCCTTCGTCCGCGACGCTGCGCGCTGCCGCCGAGGTGGACGGCAAGCGCTTCGACCGCGGCCTGGTGAAGATCGAGTACGACCACATCCCGACGCAGACCATCCTGCCGCCGGCGGAGGCGAAGGTCGTCCGCCTGGCGCTGGAGCGCCAGGGGCAGCAGATCGGCTACCTGCAGGGGGCGGGCGACACCATCCCCGCGAGCCTGCGCCAGCTCGGCTACACGGTCACGGAGCTGTCGCTCCCGGATGTCGTCCCCGACCGCCTGAAGCGCTTCGACGCCGTGGTGCTCGGCGTGCGCGCCTACAACACGCTCGACGGCATCCGCTTCCGGCAGCAGGCGCTGTTCGACTACGCCCAGGCCGGAGGAACGCTCGTCGTGCAGTACACCACGCCGCAGGAGATCAAGGTGGACGCGCCGCTGCCGATCCCGCTGAAGCTGTCGCGCGACCGGGTGAGCGAAGAGACCGCGGAGGTGAAGGTGCTGCTCCCTGACAACGCGGTCGTCAACCGGCCCAACAAGATCGGCCCGGCGGACTTCGACGGCTGGGTGCAGGAGCGCGGCCTCTACTTCGCCAACGAGTGGGACCCGGCGTACCAGGCGATCCTCTCGTGCCACGACGCCAACGAGCCGCCGCGCAACGGCGGGCTGCTGGTCGCGCCGTACGGCCGTGGGCACGTCGTCTACACCGGCTACTCGTGGTTCCGGCAGTTCCCCGCCGGCGTGCCGGGGGCGATCCGCCTCTTCGTGAACCTGCTGTCGCTCGGCCGTGCCCCCGCCGCCTCGTGAAGCCCGAAGAGCAGCCTCCTTTCCTCGGGACGTGGCCGCGCATCTATGCGGCCGTGCTCGGCTGGCTCGGGCTGATGGTGCTCCTGATGCACCTCTTCACCCTGACCTACCGGTGAGCGGCGTCGACTGGGTCGTCCTCGCCTCGACGCTGCTGGCGATCGTGCTGTACGGCATGTGGCGCACGCGCGGCAGCCGCGATCTCGAGCGCTACTTCCGCGGCGATCACCGCATGAAGTGGGGGACCATCGGCCTGTCGGTCATGGCGACCCAGGCGAGCGCGATCACCTTCCTCTCGACGCCCGGGTTCGGCTACGAGAAGGGGATGATGTTCGTGCAGAACTATCTCGGGCTGCCCCTGGCGCTGGTGATCGTCTCGGCGCTGTTCATCCCGGCGTATTTCCGGGCGAACGTCTACACCTCGTACGAGTACCTGGAGCGGCGCTTCGATCTGAAGACGCGCCAGCTCGGGGCGCTGCTGTTCCTGGTGCAGCGCGGGTTGTCGGCGGGGATCACCATCTACGCGCCGGCGATCATCCTGTCGAACCTGCTCGGCTGGGACCTGCGGCTGACCATCCTCGCCGCCGGGGGGCTCACCATCGCCTACACCGTGTCGGGAGGCTCGCCGGCGGTCAGCCTGACGCAGAAGCACCAGATGGCGGTCATCATGACCGGGATGGTCGTCGCCTTCGCGATCCTCGTCGCGGACGTCACGAAGCAGATCCCCTTCTCGACCGCGCTCGGCGTGGCCGGCAGGATGGGGCGGCTCGAGGCGATGTCGTTCTCCTTCGACCCGCACGTCCGCTACACCTTCTGGTCGGGGATGCTCGGCGGACTCTTCCTGGCGTTGTCGTACTTCGGCACCGATCAGTCGCAGGTGGGGCGCTACCTGACCGGCGCCTCGACCGCCGAGAGCCGGCTCGGGCTGATGTTCAACGCGGTCCTCAAGATCCCGATGCAGTTCTTCATCCTGTTCGTCGGCGTCATGGTCTGCGTCTTCTACCAGTTCACGGCGCCGCCGCTGCTCTTCAAGAAGACGGCGCTGCAGGCGGTCGAGGCGAGCCCGCGCGTCACGGACCTGCGGGCGCTCGAGGCGCGCCACGCCGCGCTCTTCGAGGAGAAGCGCCAGGCGGTGCGTTCGCTGGCGACGGCGCTCGAGCGGCATGACGACGGCGCCGCCGCGAGCGAGGGGCAGCGGGTCCGCGATCTCCTGGCGCGTGACGAGGCGGTGCGCACCGAGGCGAAGGACCTCGTGGCGCAGGTGAACCCGGCCGTCAGGACCAACGACACCGACTACGTCTTCCTGACCTTCGTCCTGGCGTTCCTGCCCCGTGGCGTGATCGGGCTCCTGATCGCGGTCATCTTCTGCGCCGCGCTCTCGGCCAGCGCCTCGGAGATCAACGCGCTCGGCTCGACCACCACGGTGGACCTGTACCGCCGGCTCGTGCGGCCGGCCGAGACCGAACGGCACTACGTGCGGGTGTCGAAGGTGCTCACCGCCTGCTGGGGAATGCTCGCCATCGGCTTCGCGCTCTTCGCGGGGCTGGTGGAGAACCTGATCGAAGCGGTCAACATCCTGGGGTCGCTGTTCTACGGCACCATCCTGGGACTGTTCCTGACCGCCTTCCTCCTGAAAAAGGTTCGCGGCACCGCCGTCTTCCTGGCCGCCCTCGGCGCGGAGGCCGCGGTGATCGCCCTCTACCTGGCGACCTCCATCGGCTACTTGTGGTTCAACGTCATCGGCTGCGCCCTCGTGCTCGCGCTGGCGTCGCTGCTCCAGACCGTCCTGCCCGCCGGGAGCGGGGACCGGGCCCCCGGCGGAAACGCCGTTGCTCCTGCGCTCGGGGGGAGATAGGATCCCGGTCCATCCAACGAAGTCACATGTCTCGGCCAGGCCGTTTTCGAACCGACGTCTCGAGGAGGACGTGTATGAAGAAAGTCGTGGGAACCGCCGCACTTCTGGCCCTGCTGATCCCGGCGGGGGCTTCCGCCCAGCAGGCGCTCAAGCTGCCGCGCCCGAGCCCCAAGGCCTCGGTCGTGCAGACCGTCGGGTTGACCGACGTCACCATCAACTACTGCCGGCCCGGCGTGAAGGGCCGCACCATCTGGGGCGACCTCGTGCCGTACGACAAGGTCTGGCGCACCGGCGCCAACGAGGCGACGACGATCCAGTTCAGCCAGGACGTCAAGGTGAACGGCAAGCCGCTGCCGGCCGGGCTGTACAGCCTGCACACCATCCCGGGCAAGTCGGCGTGGACGGTGATCTTCAACAAGAAGGCCGAGCAGTGGGGCTCGTACGACTACAGCGAGAAGGAGGACGCCCTGCGCGTCCAGGTGACGCCCGGCGCCGGGCCGATGCAGGAGTACATGGCGTTCTCGTTCCCCGAGGTCACCCCGGACGGCGCGACCATCGAGCTGGCGTGGGAAAAGGTGCGCGTCCCCTTCAAGATCGAGGTCGCGACGAAGGACCAGGCGATGGCCTCCATCCGCCAGGCCCTGTCGGGCGACGTCAAGGAGTGGAACGTCCCCTACGGCGCCGCCAACTACGCCTTCACCAACAACGTCGGCAGCAGCGACGAGGCGATGAAATGGGTCGACCAGTCGGTGTCGCTGAAGGAGACCTACTGGAACCTGCGCCTCAAGGCCGCCATGCTCGACAAGGCCGGCAAGCGCAAGGAGGCCGTGGCGACGGCGGAAAAGGCCGTGCAGGTCGGCAAGGCGAACCAGGACGACGAAGGGGAGATCGCCAAGACCGAGAAGCAGATCGCGGAGTGGAAGGGCGGCAAGAGCTGAACGCGATCCCCCGGGCCTCGCGCCGCCGGCGCGGCGCGGTCGTCAAGCAACCTAAAGCCGGGAGGGGCGGCGCTTCGGCCCTGCAAGGTTGAAGCGCCGCCTCTCCGCGACGAGTTAGGACTGGCAGGCCGCCCGGAAGCGATCCCGCCAGGATTGAATGCGAGCCCGGGTCTCCTCGGGGGAGAGCCTCAGGAGCACGCAGATGTTCTCGAACGAAAAGATGTGCGTGCGGCTGCGGCTGGCGATCCAGCGCTCCGCGTCACGACGTTCGACGCGCGCCTGGAACTCGCGCGTGCCCTCACCGCGTTCGATGCTGCGCACCGCGTCTTCGAGGACGCCGATGGCCAGCCTCACTTCGCCGATCCGCCGCAGGCGGTTGTCCAGCGACGCGAAGACGTCGCGGACCAGCGATCCGCGCCGCGGTGTTTCCTCGATCGGGGTTACGGATGATGCTTGACCGGAACGAATCATGAAGGTGTCTCCCTCATGCTTGAAGTGCATTTGTTCGATGCGGGGGATTCTTGCAGGCGGTGGAAAAACCGGCTATCCGTAGGAGCCGGTATTCATCGCTCGGGCTGATCCGGAACTCGCGGGGCGCTGCGGACGGTGCGGTGCGGCGGAGCGGGGCGGCGCGGTGGAAAGGCGCGGTGCGGCGCGCAGGAGACGCGCCGATCGCCCGCGGACGCGCCGGGCCGTGCGGGACCGCGGCGCGCCGCGCGCGTCAGACCGTGATGATGTGGTTGCGGATGGCGTAGCGGACGAGGTCGCTGAGCGATCCGCACTCCAGCTTGTGCATGATGTTCGAGCGGTGTGTCTCGGCGGTGCGCACGCTGATGCCGAGGATGTCGGCGACCTCCTTGTTGCTCTTCCCTTCGCCGAGCAGCTGCACCACCTCGCGCTCGCGGTGGGTGAGCGAGACCGGCTCGGTCGGCGGCGGCTGCTGGCCGTCGGTGCGCCCGAGGCTGCGCTTCAGCACCACCTGCGCGACGCTCGAAGTGAAGAAGATGCGCTGCCGCCCGACCGCCTCGACGGCGTTGACCAGGTCCCGGCCCGCGTCGGACTTCAGCACGTAACCGCGGGCTCCCGCGGCCAGCACCTCGCGCACCACCTGCTCGCTTTCGTGCATGGTCAGGATCAGGATGCCGCTCTTGGGCGCGGCCTTGAGGATCTGCCGCGCCGCGTCGAGACCGTTGAGCCCGGGCATCCCGATGTCGAGGATGATGACGTCGGGCTGCAGCCGCTTCGCCTTCTCCACCGCCTCGCGGCCGTCCACCGCCTCCGCCACCACCTGCCAGCCCGGCCGGGCCTCGAGCAGGGCGCGCACGCCGTGACGCACCACTTCATGGTCGTCGGCCACCAGTATTCTCATCGTCATCAGTCCTCCACATGGGGCACGTCGATCGCGACGCGCACCGTCGATCCCTTGGTCGTCGAGTTGATGGTCATCGAGCCGCCCAGCTGGCGCACCCGTTCGCGCATGCCGAGGAGCCCGAGACCCAGGTTTTCGATCCCGCCGCCCGCATCACCCACCGCCAGCGCCACGGGCATGCCGCGCCCCTGGTCCCGCACCTCGAGCTCCACGCCGTCGGTCGTTCGCTGCAGCGCGATGCGGGCGGTGGGGCTGCCCGAGTGGCGCTGCACGTTCGAAAGGCACTCCTGCACGATGCGGTAGAGGGCGTTCTCCACCTCCATCGGCAGCCGTCCGAATTCGGGAGGGAGATCCACCTGCACGGAAATGCCGCTGCGCTGCGTGAACCCCTCGGCGCACCAGCGCAGAGCCGCCGGCAGCCCCATCTCCTCGAGGAGCGGCGGGTGCAGCAGGTACGACATCGAGCGGATCTGCCGGACGCACAGGTCGGCGAGCGAGGCGCACTCGTCCAGGGTGCCGTGCAGCTTCCGGTCGAAGCGGGAAACCCCCTTGTGCAGCACGGTGAGCTTCATGGACAGCGCGGCCAGCACCTGCGCCGTGCTGTCGTGCAGGTCGCGCGCGAGCCGCTGGCGCTCCTCGTCCTGCACGCGCAGGAGGCGCGTCGACAGCTGCCGCAGCGCGCCCTCGGTCTGGCGCCGGACGGCAATCTCCTCCTCCAGGGCGCGGTTGGCGTCCTGGAGCTGCTGCGTGCGCCGGCCGATGCGGGCCTCGAGCTCGCCGTGCGCGGCGCGGAGATCGGTCTCGGCGTGGCGCCGCTCCATGAACTGGCCAATCTGGCTGCCGATGGCCGACAGCAGCGCCTGGTGGGAGTCGTCCGGATCCTTCCGACGCCGGCTGAAGAAGGTCAGGACACCGTGCACGCCGTGTCCGAGCAGGATCGGAGCGCCCATGGCCGAGCGCAGCCCCAGCTCCTCGGCGGTCGCCGCGCGCACGAGGTCGCTCGGCCCCTGCAGGTTGCGGATCCACAGGCTCCGGCCTTCGCTCCAGATCCGGCCGGCCATGCCGATGCCGGGATGGAAGACGACCGTCTCGGCGGAGCGGGCGCACAGCATCAGGCGGTCGCGCGCCGGGTGCCAGTGGGCGCGGTGGCGCAGCACCCCGGCCTCGTGATCCACCGTCCAGACGTGGCCGCAGTCCCAGTCGAAGTTCTGGCAGATCTCCCGCAGGATCACCGGCGCCGCCGCCTCGAGCGTGGCCGCCTCGCCGAGCGTGCGGGCGGCCACGTAGCCCACGTGCAGGCGGCGCTCCGCCTGCAGCCGATCGGCGAGCCCCGCGGAGAACACCAGCATGGTGATGGCGGTGATGCCGAGGAACACTTGCACCAGGAGCAGGCTCTCGTTGAGCGACGGACGCGCGAAGGGGCCGATGTGCTGCGCGGTGCGCAGGATGGCGACGGCGGAAAGGGCCCCCACGGCGCTGACCGACCCGAGCCGTCCGAAGCGCAGCGCCGCCCAGATGAGCAGCGGGAAGAACGTCGAGGGGCGCAGGAACCCGCTCGCCTGCGCCGGGATGTCCCCGAAGACGAGATGGGCCAGCGACACGAACGCGGTGGCGAGCACGACCGCCTCGGCGACCTTCCAGGCGTTCAGTCGGAACCGGGGCGCCTCCGCCCAGGCGATCAGCAGCGGACCGAGGACGAGGATCCCCATGACGTCGCCGAGCCACCACGAGCCCCAGGCGCGCCCGAGGCTCGCCATCGGAATGACCCCGCCGACCAGCCCGCTGGCGACTCCGAGGGTGGCGCCGACGAGCGGAGGAACCGTGGCGCCGAGGAAGACGAAGCGCAGCACATCCCCGATGCGCTCGAACGAGCCGCGCAAACCCGCGCCGCCGCTCAGCAAGGCAATGGCGAGCAGCGCTTCGAGGGTGTTGCCGACCGCCATGCCGGCCGCCGTGAGCACCGGCGCGCCGGCCGCGAGGTTGACGGCCAGAGCTCCCAGCGCGACGCCGGGCCAGAGCCGTGATCCGAAGACGGCCAGAGCCGCGATCGCGATGCCGGATGGGGGCCAGACGGGAGACGCAAATCCACCGACGGCATCGAGCATGAGCCCGAGCCGGGCTGCGAGAAAATAGGCGGCCACGAGGATCAAGATCCCCGCCCAACGGTCCCACTCCAGTCCGTTGAGCCCAACCTGGGGACCCGGGGCCGTCGCCTGATGGCTCCGCGCGTCGTCCATGGGCCTCAAAAATCCCAAGAAATGACCCTAATTTGTACCCCACGGACGGGATGCGGACAACCGGAAAACTACGCAGGAGGCAGGATCTTGACGGGTGGGGGGGGTCGTGGCACATTCCCCGGCCAGCCGTGGGTTTCCGCCAAAGCAAGCAACGATTCGCCGCCGCCCTGGCGGTTTTCCTGCTCCTCTGTGGGCGGGAGGGCACCACCCGTGGTGCCACGGATCGCACGGTGCCGGCACGCCGGGTGCTGTCGGCCCGCACGCTGGTCGCCGCGTTGGTGGTCGATCGCTTCGAGGCGCGGCTTCTGACCGTCGAGCCGAAGGACCGTCCCTTTCTCGAGCCGCCGGGGGCTGAGGCGCTGCGGGAGCCGCGGGCCGGCGAGCCGGTGCAGGTGGAGGTGACCCTGCGGGACGCCGCCGGACCGCGCCTGACGCTGCGCCCGGAAATCCGCGGCCTGTGCCTCGACCACGACCCGTCGGAGCCGCCGCACGTCGAAGGCGACACCATCCGGCTGCATCGCGAGAGCTTCCTGGTGGAGCTGCCGGATCTCCCCGGGGCGGACCGGATCGAAGTGGCGGTGGGACGGGCGCGGGCGGGAGGGGGGCCCCCGGAGCGGCGCGTCCTGGCGACGGAGCCGCTCCGCGCGGCGCGCACGGGCGGCGCGCAAGCCTCGATCTCCGGCACGGGCTCGCCGCTCGCGAGCGCCCCGTCGCCGCTGACCGGCGGCTTCACCCCGGCCAACCCTTCCGCCGACGCGGCGCCGGGCCTCGCGACCGCGAGCACCTTGCACTGGCCGGAGGAATTCGGCGACCCCGACATCACCACCACGTGGGGCGACCCGGCCGAGGCCGCGAAGCGGATCAACATCGTGCTCGTCCCCGACGGCTACACCCACGCCGAGAAGGCGACCCTGCAGTCGCACGCGCAGGCGCTGGTGAATTCCCTGCGCTCCACAACGCCGTACCGCGAGCACGACCGCTTCATCAACTACACGCTGGTGTACGCCTACTCGACCCAGTCGGGGACGGACCAGTGCGACTGCGCCGTGGTGACCGACACCGCCATGAACACCGGCTTCCCGGCGGCGGGGGAGCCGTGCGGCGGCAGCGGCAACCGCTGCCTCTATTACGACTCCGGCTGCGACAGCGGATCGGCGGCGAACATCGCCCTCGCGGAGGCGCGCGCCCCGGCGGACGACACGACCATCGTCCTGGTGAACACCACGCGCTATGGCGGCTGCGGCGGCGCCCGGGCGGTCTACGCCGCCGGCAATTCGTCCGCGTCGGAGATCGCCGCCCACGAGCTGGGGCACAGCCTGGCCGGGCTCGCCGACGAATACGTCTCGTACAACGGCTGCGGCAATGCTGGAGAGGTGAACACCTCGACCAACCCCACGGTCGGAGCGTGGCCGGAGTGGATCGGCGACCTTGGTGGACCCTTTCTCGGAGCGCAGTACTACAACCAGTGCGTCTACCGGCCGGCCGGCGACTGCAAGATGCGCTCGCTCTTCGCGCCGTTCTGTCCGGTCTGCAACCAGCGCTGGAGCCTGACGATCTTCGGGCATCCCCGTGTGACCTTCTCGGCGCCGCTGTCGTCGCTGAGCCCGCCCCAGCAGACGCTCTCGATGCCGGTCGGGGGATCGCAGACGTTCTCGGTGACCACGCGCCTCCAGGAGATGGCCGGGGTGACCAACAGGATCACCTGGAAGGTCCAGGGGCCCGGCGACCCGGCGCCGGTGCAGGTCACGACCGGAGTGCTCTCGTACAACCGCACGTTCGCCGCGACCGGGGCCTACACCGTCACCTGCGACATCGAAGCGGACGCCAACTTCGTCAAGCCGGCGAAGACCGGCGCCAATCTCGGCCGCGCCACCTGGAACGTCTACGTCAACTGCCCCATCGACTCGGACGGCGACGGCATCGGCGACGCCTGCGATGCCTGCACCGATCTCGATCGCGACGGGTTCGGCAGCCCGGGCTTTCCGGCCAACACCTGCCCACTCGACAACTGCCCCTCGGTTTCGAACCCGGGCCAGCAGGACTTCGATTTCGACGGGGTCGGCAACGCCTGCGATCCGTGCACCGACGTCGATGGCGACGGCGCCGGCGATCCGGCGCTCGCGACCAATACCTGCGCCCCCGACAACTGCCCTTCGCTTGCGAACCCGGGGCAGCAGGACGGCGACGCCGACGGCCGCGGTGACGCGTGCGACAACTGCCCGGCCGCGGCGAACGTCTCGCAGGCCGACCAGGACGTCGACGGCCGCGGCGACGCCTGCGACAACTGCCTCACGCTCGCCAACGCGGGTCAGCAGGACGCCGACGCCGACGGCCGCGGCGACCTGTGCGACAACTGCCCGACCGCCGCCAATCCCGGCCAGGCCGACGCCAATGGCGACGGAGCGGGGGACGCCTGCCAGCCCACCCTCGTGCTCACCTCCATTCGCCAGGACGGCGGCACAAGCCTCGAGGTGCAGGCGAAGGCCGCCGACCCGCAGGGCGAGCCGCTGACCGGACAGGTCCGCTTCGAACCGATCGCCTCGCTGCATCTGCTCGACGCCGGCTTCACGGGGGACTGCGGACTCGCCTGGCTGCCGGACGGGCACCCGGGAGAGGGCCTCGGCTACGCCAAAGGCTCGGTCGGGAGCCCGGTGCTGTTCGATTTCGACAGCAACTTCGGCTGCGCCGACGGGCTGGCCGATTTCCGCATCGCACGCGGGACATGCGCGCAGCCACAGGGGACGTTCGAGGAGGTCGTGTTCTTCGCCGACGAGGTGCCGCCGCTGTCGTTCTGCGTGCGGCGCATCGGCCAGTCCACGGGCGGGAGCGATCTGCTGATCACCGCCTACGACGACGCGGCGCTCGACGCCGAGGCGAACGGGGCGATCGCGCTGACCATTCCGTTCACGGGCGCGGGGCTGCCGCGCGACAGCGCCATCGCGACGCTCGCGGCGAGCGGCCGTTTCCTGATGACCATCGACGCCACCGACGGGCACACGCCGGGGCTGCACGCCGAGCAGTCGTTCCTGCACCAGGGAGAGACGCGGCTGGTGTTCAACCAGCCGCCGGTCGCCGTCTTCCCGGCGCTGACTTCGGCGGAGTGCACCAGCCCGGCCGGCGCGGCCGTCACGCTCAATGGATCGGCCTCGAGCGACCCCGACTCGAGCCCCGGCACCGCGAACGACATCGCCGTCTATCAGTGGGTGGAGAACCCGGGACCGTCCGAGCACTTGCTCGGCACCGGCGTGACCCTGCAGGCGACGCTGCCTCTCGGATCGCATGCGCTCGGGCTGCGCGTCACCGACACCGTCGGCGACGCGAGCCTCGCCACCGGCACCGTCACCGCCGCCGACACGACGGCTCCGACGTTCCATGCGGCTGCGGCCCAGGGAACCCTGTGGCCGCCGAACCACCATCTGCGGACGGTCGCGGTCGGCTGGCAGCTCACCGATGCCTGCGACCCGGCGCCGACCGTGACGCTGCAATCGGCCACGAGCAGTGAGCCGGACGATGCCGCCGGTTTCGAGGACGGCGACACCCTCGGCGACATCGCCGGCTCGCAGACCAGCTCGACCGGCTCGACCGTGACGCTGCGCGCCGAACGCTCCCGCTCGGGCGTGGGCCGCACCTATGGTCTCGGCTACCGGGCCGCGGATGCCTCCGGCAACGCCGCGACCTCGTCCGCCAGCGTGAGCGTGCCGCTCGCGTCAGGTCCTGACCCCGAGCCCTTGATCGTGCGCCTGCAGCCCGCCGGCGCCGGCGGCCTCGTCCGCCTCGACTGGGACGCGGTGAGCGGCGCGACCGGCTACGACGTCATTGCCGCCGACCGCTCGGCGTCGGGCGTGGTCAACCACGTCTTCTCGCTCGGCGGGGTCACGATCCTGGCGCGCGGCACGCCGGCGCTCTTCGTGAGCGAAGCCGCGGGCACGACGGCGCCTCCCGTCGGCGGCGTCCAGCTCTACTTCGTGCAGTCGCGCACCGCGTCCGGCGCCGTCGGCTACGGCACCGAGTCGGCGCCCTGGCCACGGCTTCCCAATTCCTGCCCCGGGGGATGTCCGTGAACGGCCCGTCGAGCCGGTTGGCGCCCGAGGGAGACCGGGCCGGCGTTCGCGGCTAGTCCTTGAGCTCCAGGAGCCAGAGGTCGGCGTCCTGCTCCTCTTCGGTCAGGTAAACGGTGCGGCCGTCGTGCGCCAGGGTGATCCCGAAGAATTCGAAAAGGCCGCGGAAATCGATCGGGAACTCGCGGATCTTGCGCGTGGCGACGTCCACGACAAAGAGCGCCTTCTTCCCCGTTCGCACGTAGAGCAGCGAGCGGCCGTCCGGGAGCCACAGCGGCCAGTTCCCCTGGTCGGTGATCCGTTCGTACGTCCGGCTGGCGACGTGGAAGAGGCCGACGCCGTCCCCGGACTTCTTGATCAGGCTTCCCGCGATCGAGGCCCCGTCGGGGGACCAGGACACCGGTACGAAATGGGACCCGTCGCCCGGCTCCGGCTGCAGCTCGGGGGGCGTCGATCCGCGCGGGAAACTTCCGATGGAGACGCGTTGTGTCCTGCCGGTGTCGGCGAACGCCAGCTTGTCCCCCGTCGGCGACCAGACCGGATAAATGACGTTCTTCATTGCGGGATCGTAGGGAGTGAGATCGCTGCCGTCGGGCCGCACGGTGTAAAGCATGTAGGAGCCGTTGCGATCGGAGGCGAAGGCGAGCCGTTCGCCGTCCGGGGACCAGACCGCCATCCGGTTGCGCGAATCGGATCCGGTCAGCAGGCGGCGCGAGGATCCGTCCGCGGGAGAGATGACGATCTCCTCGCGCACCTGCCCCGGCCGGCCGCCGGTTCCCTGGGTCGAATAGGCGATCGAGCGGCCGTCGGGGGAGACGCGGGGCCACAGGACGACGTTGGCCACCCGCGCCGCGGTCGGCGGGGCCACCGTCGCCCGGCCCGCGGCGAGATCCAGGTCCACCTTGCGGAGGGTGTTGAACTCGACCGAGCCGACATAGGCGATGTGCCGGCCGTCCGCCGAGATGCTGGCGGAGTGCAGGCCCGAGGCCGACCCGAAGGTCACCGGCTCCGGTTCCCCCTGCACCTTGCCGCTGGCCTCGTCGATGGCGATGCGCCAGAGGTTGCGGCTGCCGCCGCGGTCGCTCGAGAAATAGAGGTGCCGTCCGTCGGCGCTCCAGACCGGGTTGAAGTCGAGCGCCGGATCCTGCGTCACCGCCAAAGGCTCCCCGCCCTGCGCCGGGATCGTCCAGATGTCCCGCTGGCCGCTGCCGATGGGGATGGCCCAGTAGGCGATGCGCGTCCCGTGAGGCGACCAGGCCGGCTGGACGGCATCGCCGTCGTAAAGCTTGCGCGGCTCGCCGCCGGCGGCGTCCACCACCCACAGCGATGACACCCCCGGCCGGGCGGTGGGATAGGTCCAGGTGTCGGTCTGGAAGACGACCTGCTTCCCGTCCGGCGACCAGGCGGGGCGCTGGCCGAAGTTCGTCAGCCGCACCACCGATTCTCCGCTGGCCCCCATCACGAACAGGCCGCCGCCGTCCCGCTCCGAGAAGAAGACGATGTGCTCGCCGTCCGGCGAGAAGGCCGGCTGGCCGTCATCCTCCGGGCTGTCCTTCGTCAGGTTGATGGGGTTGCTGCCGCCGACGCGCTGGACGAAGACGTCCCAGTTGCCGGCGATGCGGCTGGCGAACGCGACCGACTTGCCGTCCGGAGAGAGGCTCGGGGTGATCTCCTCTCCCGGCATGTCGGTGAGACGCGTCTGCGTCGCGGACAGGAGCCCGGCGCCCTGCGACGGTGATTCGCCGCCGCCGCGCCGCAGCGCGATGACGGCGACCGCGACGATGAGGGCGAATCCCAGCGTCCCGGCGACGAGCCACGGCAGGGTCGCGGAGCGTGGCGTCGCTCCGGACCCCGCGACGGTGCCACCCGTGTCCGCCGCCGCGCCGACCTTGAGCGCGCCGGTGTCGATCTCCCGCTTCAGATCCACGAGCTGATTGCGGACGTCCTGGGCGCTCTGGGTCCGCTCCTCGGGATTCTTGGCGAGACACTGGCGGACGATGCGCCCGAGATGGCGCGGCAGGCCGGGATTCAGCTCGGCCGCCGAAGTCGGCTGGTCGCGCAGGATCGACGAGAGGATCGACGCGCCGCTGTCCCCCTGGAACGGCCGGCGCCCGGTCGCCATTTCGTAGAGGACCACGCCGAGCGAGAAGAGATCGGTGCGCTGGTCGAGCGCCTTGCCCTCGACCTGCTCCGGCGACATGTAGGCGACGGTGCCGAGGATCTGGCCCTCTTCCGTCAGGTGCCGCGTCGGCAGCGAGGAAGCCTCGGTGTCGGGTTGCTTCGAGCCGACGTCCATCTTGGCGAGCCCGAAATCGAGCACCTTGAGCCGCCCGTCGTTCGTCACCAGGATGTTGTCCGGCTTCAGATCGCGGTGCACGACTCCAGCCCGGTGCGCCGCCGCGACGGCGTCGGCGAGCGGGATCGCCAGCTCGAAGAACCGGGCGAGCGGCAGCCCGTTGCGCGGCAGGATCTCCGCGAGACGCTTCCCGTCCACCAGCTCCATGGTCATGAAGTGGACGTCCTCGGCCCGCTCGACCGAGTGCACGGTGACGATGTTGGGGTGGCTCAGGGCGGCGACGGCGGTTGCCTCGCGCTCGAAGCGGGCCCGGCGCGCCGGGTCGTCGGCCATCGCCTTCGGCAGGATCTTGATGGCGACCTTGCGGTGCAATCGCGTGTCCTCGGCGGCGTAGACCTCTCCCATCCCGCCCGCGCCGATCTTCTCGAGGATCCTGTAGTGATTGAGCGTCCTGCCGACCATTCCAGCCGGGGATTTTAGCGCCCCGGCAGGATCTCCTGACCCCGGATCGGCGGATTTCTGGCATTTCCCGGGCCTGCACACTAAGTTTTGATACCTGCCGATGCCCCAGGACGGTTCCGGCGGGCCCTCCCAACGGGAGCGGCCGAAAGGGAGCGCCATGAATTCGCGCTGGGTCTTTCCGTTCGCGGTCCTGCTCGGTTTGGCGATCTGGTCGCTGGGCACCGTAGAGGTGCCGCAGCCGGCCGGGGCCGCGCCGATCCGGGCGGGGGACGTCGCGTGGCTCCTGACCGCCACCGGGCTCGTTCTCCTCATGACCCCGGGCTTGTCCTTCTTCTATGGAGGCATGGTCAGCGCGCGCAACGTGATCTCCACGATGCTGCAGAGCTTCGTGGCGCTCGGCGTCATCTCGCTTTTGTGGGTCGCCTTCGGGTTCAGCCTGGCGTTCGGCCACAGCCTCTACGGGCTCATCGGGAATCCCTTCACCTACATGATGTTCCGCGGCGTCGGGGTCGCCACCGACCCGGCGCTCGCCCCGACGATCCCGCTGCTGCTGTTCGCGATGTTCCAGCTCAAGTTCGCGGTGATCACTCCGGCGCTCGTCAGCGGCTCGTTCGCGGAGCGCGTGCGCTTCTCGGCGTACCTCCTGTTCATGTGCCTGTTCAGCATCTTCGTCTA
>DASYQE010000176.1:0-5045 GCA_036005805.1 Candidatus Polarisedimenticolia bacterium
GAGCTGCCGCAGCTCGTCAACGTCCTGCGGGGCGACATGAACCTGATCGGCCCCCGGCCGCACCCGGTCTCCAACTTCGCCCTGTTCAGCGCGGGCATCCCCTTCTACGCCTTGCGCGCCGCGATCCGCCCGGGCGTCACCGGCTGGGCCCAGGTCCGATACCGCTACGCCAACACCCTGCAGGAGGAGTCGGAGAAGATGCGCTACGACCTCTACTACATCAAGCACCGGTCGCCCTGGCTCGACCTCGGCATCCTGCTGCAGACCGCCGGATCGCTCCTCGCCGGACGCAGCACCGAGGTCCTCGCCGAGGACCATGCCTCCACTCCGCTCCCCGCGCAGCCGCGCGCGCACGCGCACCCGGTGGCGTGACCATGGCGGCGGAGCAGAACGGCAACGGACCGGAGGGGGGAGCGCGCACCCCGAACGGGGCGCCAAAGGCGTTGCGGCCGGCGGGCATCCCGGGCTTCCGCCACATCGTGGCGATCGGCGGCGGCACCGGCCTGCCCGCGGTGCTGCGCGGTCTCAAGGCGCTGGTCTTCCCGCCGGGGAGGCCGCCGCGCTCGTCGCTCGATCGCGGCCGGCTGACGGCGATCGTCACGGTGTCGGACGACGGCGGCAGCACCGGCCGCCTGCGCCGCGCCTACGGCATCCCGGCCCCGGGGGACCTGCGCAACTGTCTCGTGGCGCTGTCGGACGCGCCCGCCCTGGCGCGGCTGTTCGCGGTCCGCTTCAACGGGCGGGGCGACGTCTCGGGACACAGTCTCGGCAACCTCATCCTGGCCGCGCTGAACGACCTCGAAGGAGAGTTCGGCCGCGCCGTCGAGCGGGCCGCCGACATCCTGGAGATCCGCGGACGCGTGGTGCCGTGCACCAGCGCCCCGGTGCGCCTGGCCGCCGAGTTCGATGACGGCCGCGTGGTCGAGGGCGAGTCGGAGATCCCGATGGTCCGGCGGCGCATCCGCCGCCTGACCCTGCGGCCCGAGGGGATCGCGGCCCACCCTGCGGCGCGCGAGGCGATTGCGGCGGCGGATCTCGTCGTCATCGGACCGGGGAGCCTGTACACCAGCCTCCTGCCGGTGCTGCTCGTCGAGGATCTGCGGCACGCCCTGGCGCGTTCGCAGGCCCGCGTCGCCCTGGTGATGAACCTGATGACCGAGGCGGGAGAGACCGACGGCTACCGCGCCACCCAGTGCCTGCAGGCGATCCGCGAGCACGCGCCGGAGATCGAGATCGACGACGTGCTGGTCAACAGCGCGCTCCTTCCCGGGGAGCGGATGCTGCGCTACGTCGCGGCCGGCTCGGCGCCGATCGCCTATGAAGCCGACGCCATCCGCGCCTTCGGCAGCCGTCCGGTGGAGTGCGATCTGCTTTCGGACGGGCCGCTGCTCCGCCACGACCCGGCCAAGCTGGCGCGCGCCCTGATGGGCCTCGCCGGCGCCGACGCCGCCGAGGACGGCTGGCCCTTCCAGTGGGCCGCCGCGGCGGAGAGGCGCCGGTGAGAAAGGAGGGCCCCGGCAGCGCGGCGCTCTCCGAGTGGTGGCGCCCGGCCACGCCGCAGGCGCCCCGCCGTCCCGAGCGCCGCGTCGACGAAGGCACCCGTCTCGAGGAGGACCACGCGCGACCCGCAGAGTCCGGGCGCGATCCGCGCGCCGCGGCGCCGCGCCCGGAGGATCGCCGCCCCGCCGGGAGGACCCTCGCGGCCCGCCCCTCGGCCCGAGCGCCGGTTCCTTCGTGGTCCGGAGCGGCGGACCGGCCGGCGTGGGCCGCGCTGCCGGCCGGAGCGCCGTCGTGGGCGGCCACGCCTCCCGCCTGGGCCGTGCCGTCCCCGGCCTGGGCCGCGACGCGCCGCGCGGCCGCCGCCGCTCCGGGCGGTATCGTGCCGTTCGCGGCGCTGGTCTCCTTCACCTTCGTGATGCTCCTGGCGCCGCAGGCATTCCTGCCGTTCCTCGCGCCGTTGCGCCCGGCGATGCTGGCCGCGGCGATCGCCCTCGGCGTGCACGCGGGCGGCAACGTGATTTCGGGTCGACCCATCACCATCGTGACGCGCGAGGTGGTCCTGCTGGCGCTCCTCGGCGCATGGGCCCTCGTGACGCTGCCGTTCTCCCTGTGGCCCGGCGGCAGCGTGGCGCTCCTCACCGGCATCTATTTCAAGTCGTTCGCCCTCTTCGGTCTCAACGCCAACCTGGTCACGACGGCGAAGCGCCTGCGCGCGCTGGCGTGGCTGTTCGCGCTCGCCGGTGTCCCGCTGGCGCTGACGGCCCTGAACCACGCGATGACCGGGCAGCTGATGGGCCACGAGAACGAAGCGGTCAAGAGGATCGCCGGGTACGAGGCGCCGCTGACCGCCAACCCGAACGACCTGGCGCTGACGCTGAATCTCCTCCTGCCTTTCGCCGCGGCGCTGGCGATCTGGTCGCGCCGTCCCGCCGTCAAGGTGCTCCTCTGGGGCGTCGTGGCGTTTGACGCGATCGGCGTGGTGCTGACCTATTCGCGCGGCGGGTTCCTCACCCTGATGACGCTCGCGTTCCTCTTGGCGTGGCACCGGCTGCGCGGCAACACCTGGGCGATGCTCCTGCTGGGCCCTGCCGCCGCGGCCGCCGCCCTCGTGCTGTTCATCGCGCCGCCGTCGTACCTGCGGCACATGGAGACCATCACCAACTACCAGGCCGACCCGACCGGCTCGGCGCAGAACCGGCTGTCGGACATGATCACCTCCGTCCAGATCGCCGTGCGGCACCCCGTCATCGGCGCCGGGCTCGGCATGAACGGCCTCGCCCTGAACGAGGCGCGCAGCCGCCCCGCCTGGAAGATGGTGCACGACGTCTACCTGCAGTACGCCGTCGACCTGGGCCTCCTGGGCCTGGGGATCTTCGGGGCGCTGTTCTACTCCTCCCTGCAGTCGGCCCGCCGCGCCACCCACGGGCCGCACGGCCCTCCCGGATCCGAAGAGCACTTCGTCCAGGAATGCAGCCGGGCGATCCTGTTCGCGCTGATCGCCTTCGGCGTCGCCGCGATTTTCCACCCCGTTGCCTATCACTTCTACTTCTTCGGCATGGCCGGCCTCGCGGTCGCCGCCGCAAGAGTGTCGCAGGGGAGCCCGAATGCCGCGTCTTAGAGTCGTCCAGTTCCTGACCTGCCTCGACGTCGGAGGGACCGAGCGCCACGTCGCCACCCTGGCGCGCTCGCTCGATCCGGCGCGCTTCGACGTGCGGGTCGCCTGCCTGCGTGCCGGCGGTCCGCTGTCGGAGGAGATCGAGGCGGCCGGGCTGCCGGTCGATCGCTATCCCATTTCGCGTCTGTTCGGCCCGGCGACCTGGGCGCGGCAGCGGCGTTTCGCCGCCGATCTCGTCCGCAACCGCATCGACGTGGTGCACGCGTACGGGCTGTACGCCATCGTCTTCGCGGTGCCGGTGGCGCGGCTCGCCGGCCGGCGCCTGGTCATCGCCTCGATCCGGGACAACGGCGACCCGTGGACCCGCGCCCACCGCCGCGTGCAGCGCTACGCCTGCCGGCTGGCGCACGGCATCCTCACCAACGCCTCCGAGGTGCGGCGCCGCCTGACGGAGGAGGGCTACGCCGCCGACCGCATCGCGGTCATCCGCAACGGCGTGGACGTCGATCGCTTCCGGCCGCGGCCGCGCGATCCGGTCCTGAGAAGGAACCTCGGCGTGCCGGCCCAGGCGCCTTTGGTCGTCTGCGTCTCCCGCCTGAACCCGCTCAAGGGCGTGGACTACGCGTTGCTCGCGGCGGCGCGGCTGACGCGCCGGTTCCCCGACGTCTATTTCCTCGTCATCGGCGACGGCGCGGAGCGCCGGCCGCTCGAGGACCTGGCGCACCGCCTCGGCCTCGACGGGCGGGTGGTGTTCACGCGCATGCGGCTCGACGTGCCGGAGATCCTGGCGCAGGCGTCGGTGTCGATCATGCCGTCGATGAGCGAGGCGCTCCCGAACACCGTCCTCGAATCGATGGCCGCCGGCGCCCCGATCATCGCGACGCGCGTCGGCGGCACCGCCGAACTGGTGGAGGACGGCGTGTCTGGGCTGCTCATCCCGCCCTGCGATCCGCACGCGCTGGAGCTGGCGATCGCGCGGCTCCTCTCCGACCCGGACGAGGCGGCGCGCATGGCGGGCACGGCGCGGGCGCGCATCGTCGAGCGCTTCTCGGTGCAGCGCAAGGCGGAGGAGACCGCGGCGTTCTACGAGGCGCTCCTGCGCGGCGAGCGCCCGGCGCTCGAGGACCCGGAGGAGGAGATCGGCACGCCGCTGCCGGTCCTGTCGGTTCCGGCCGGGCCGCTGGAGCGGCGCCGCCGTCAGCTTTGGGAACTGGAGAGGAGGGAGTCGGCCCGATGAGCATCCCCGTCGTCGAAACCATCAGCGATCCGAACCGTCTCGCGGACCTCGGCCCCGAGTGGGACGCACTGGCCGCGGAGGCCGGCCTCGAGCATCCGTTCCTGACGCACGACTGGGTGAGCGCCTGGTGGGAGGCGTTCGGCGCCGGCCGGGAGCTGCACGTCCTGGTGGTGCGCGACGCCGGGCGCGCCGTGGCCATCGCGCCGCTCATGCGCGGGCGCACGCGCTTCTGCGGGCTGCCGCTGACCAGCCTCGAGACCATCGGCAACGATCACACGCCGCGCAACGGGTTCCTGGTCCTGCCCGGGCGGGACGACGTCTGGCAGGCGCTGTGGGAGACGCTGTCGCGCCGCGGGCGTGGCTTCGACCTGCTGCTCCTGCGCCAGCTCCCGGCGGACTCCCCGACGCTTCTGGCCATGAAGCGGCTGGGGAACGACTCCGCCTGGCTCGAGGGGCGCTGGCCGTCGCTCGAATCCCCCTGGCTCCGACCCGGGGGCGTGGAGTTCAACGCTTACCTGAACACGCTCTCCTCGAAGTACCGGGCCTACCTGCGCAACAAGGAGCGCCGCGCCGAGAAGCTCGGCGAGACGAAGGTCGAGACCATCACCGCCGAAGCGGATCTCGAGGCCGCGCTCGCCGACGGCGTGCGCATCGAGGGATCGGGCTGGAAGGGGAAGGAGGGGACCGCCATCG
>DASYQE010000177.1:0-8862 GCA_036005805.1 Candidatus Polarisedimenticolia bacterium
GCCGCGCCATGGCGGGCGTGGTCAGGCGCCGGCGCGCCCGGTCACCCAGGCGGCGAGGGTCAGGCGGACCTGCGTCAGGCGCGGCACCGCGACGCGCCGCTCGAAGACCGGGAAGCGCTCGTCGCGCATGCGGCGCAGGAGGCGCCGGTAGATCGCCCCCATCACCTCGGCCGGCAGCAGGGCGCGCCGGTCGCTCGACGGCAGCGCCGCCGCGGCCGCCTCGAAATGCCGGTCCGCACGGTCCGCCTGGTAGCGCATCAGCGCCAGGAACGCGGTTGATCGGTCGCCGCGCAGGAGCGCCTGCTCGTGGTAGCCGAAGTGCTCCATCTCGTCCTGCGGGAGATAGATGCGCCCGCGCGCCGCGTCCCCCTTCAGGTCCCTCAGGATGTTGGTGAGCTGCAGCGCCAGGCCGAGGTCGGTGGCGTAGTCGCGGCTCTTCGGGTGCGTGGCGCCGAAGATCGGCAGGCAGACCAGGCCGACCGCCGAGGCGACCCTCACGCAGTAGCCGCGCAGCTCGGCGAAATCGGCGTAGCGCCTCTTGTGCAGATCCATCTCGACGCCTTCGAGGATCGCCTCGAAGGGCTCGCGCGGAATGCGGAAGCGGCGGATGTGCTCCTGGAGTCCGCGCGTCACCGGCAGCGTCGGAGCACCGTCGTAGCAGCGCACCAGCTCGTCCCGGAAGAGGTACAGCCCGGCCTGCGCATCGCGGCTCGAGGCGGCCTCGTCCGCCAGGTCGTCCACGACGCGGCAGAAGCCGTAGACCGCCTCGATGGCCCGCCGCCGCTCGCGCGGCAGGAGCGTGAACGAGTAGTGGAAGGACGACCCGGTGCTGCCGGGCGCGTCGCCCCGCGCCGTCGATCGCTGCGTCAGGATCGCCATGCGCTTCCCCGGGCGGCCGGCGGGCTCGCTTTCCATCCCTTCACCCGCGCCAGGTCGCGGCGCGGGCCGCGAGGAGGGGCGCGTCGGCGTAGCCGAGGCGCGGCCGCTGCGCCAGCACGTCGCCGCCGGCCGCCTCGATCTTCTCGAGGATGCGCATGCCGCCGAGCCAGGTGAGCCGGAGATGCCAGCCCAGGCGGCCGCCCGCCCGCCGCGGCAGACTGCGGGCCGCTCCGAACGAGTCGCGCGCGCGCCCGACCAGGTCGTCCATCAGCGCGCCGAAGGCCCTGCCGGCGCGCGGCGCGTCGAGGTCGCTCTCCACGACACCGTGCCGGCGCATCGCCTCGCGCGGGATGTAGACACGGCCGCGGCGGCGATCCTCGCGCACGTCCTGCCAGTGGTTCGCGAGCTGCAGCCCGGTGCACAGGGCGTCGGAGAGCGGCAGCAGCCCGGGGTCGTCCTGTTCGAAGAGGTGCAGCATCAGCCGGCCGATAGGGTCAGCGGAGAGCCGGCAGTAGCCCGCCAGCTCGTCCCACGTGTCGTAGCGGGTTTTCGCGACATCCTGCCGGAAGGCCGCCAGCAGATCGAGGAACGGGCGAAGCGGCAGCCGGTGTCGCTCCACGGCCTGCGCCAGCGCGACGAAGACCGGGTGCTCGGCGCGGGAGGCGAACGCCAACCGCAGCAGCCGCTCCCAGGCGTCGAGCAAGGCGAGCCGCCTCCCCTCGTGCTCCGACTCGTCGGCGAAATCGTCGGCCGTGCGGGCGAAGGCGTAGATGGCCCGCACCGCCGGGCGCAGCCCTCGCGGCACCAGGAACGACGCCACCGGGAAGTTCTCGTAGTGCCCGTGGGTCAGCCGCGAGCAGTAGTCCTCGGCCGCGGCCGCAGCGTCCGCCCCCCTGCCGGGATCGTCGGGCGCCGCAAGGGATGTCGTCGGCATGGCGGGAGGATAGCACTCCGGTTTGCGATGCTATAGTCGCCGGGAAGCCCGGAGCGCGAATTCCACATGGCGGACGTCAGGCCTCTCTTCATCGACGGGAAATGGGTCACGACCGGCCGCGACATGCCGGTGAACAGCCCGTGGGACGGCCGCGAGGTGGCGCGCGTCGCCGTCGGGGCGGCCGAGCATCTCGAAACCGCCACCGAGGCCGCCGTCCGCGCCTTCGAGGAGACGCGCCGCCTGTCGCGCCGCCAGCGCGCCGACATCCTCCATGCCGTCGCCGCCTCTTTGGGCCGCCGCAAGGAGGAGATCGCGCTGAACATGACCGACGAGATGGGCAAGCCGCTCCAGAACTCGCGGGCGGAGGTCGACCGGGCGATCACCACCTTCACCCTCGCGGCCGAGGAGGCGAAGCGCTGGACCGGCGAAATCGTCCCGGTGGACATCGAGCCGCACACCAAGGGCTTCCACGCCCAGACGGTGATGGTGCCCATCGGCCCCATCGCGGCCATCTCTCCTTTCAATTTCCCGCTCAATCTCGTGGCGCACAAGCTGGCGCCGGCGATCGCGGTGGGCTCGACCATGGTCCTGAAGCCGGCGCGGCAGACGCCGCTCGAGGCGCTGGCGCTCGCCAAGGCGGTCGAGGAGGCCGGGGCCCCGGCCGGCACCTTCAACGTCGTCAACTGCGAGCCCGAGGTGGGCGAGAAGCTCTCGACCGACGAGCGCTTCCCGATGCTCACTTTCACCGGCAGCGTCGGCGTCGGCTGGCGCCTGAAGAAGCTCGCGTGGAAGAAGCGCGTCACCCTCGAGCTGGGGGGCAACGCCGCCTGCATCGTGCACGAGGACGCCGACCTCGACTACGCCGTCGCCAAGTGCCTCGCCGGGGGCTTCGGCCAGGCCGGGCAGTCGTGCATCTCGGTGCAGCGCATCCTGCTGCACGAGCCGATCGCCGAGACGTTCCAGAAACGCTTCCTCGAGGGGGTCGCGAAGATGAAGGTCGGCGACCCGCGCGACCCGCAGACCGTGGTCGGCCCGGTCATCGACCGTGGCGCGGCCGAGAGGCTCGAGACCTGGATCGCCGAGGCTGCCAAGGGGGGGGCCCGTATCCTGGCCGGCGGGCGGCGCGAGGGCAATGTCATCCCGCCGACCGTCATCGCCGATGCGGGGGCCGACCTCAAAGTGTCCTGCCAGGAGGTCTTCGGCCCGGTCGTCACCCTCGCCCGGTACCGCGACTTCAAGGAGGCGGTGAAACAGGCCGACAACTCGGATTTCGGCCTGCAGGCGGGCCTGTTCACCCACGACATCCGGCTCATCCAGCACGCCGTCGAGAACCTGCACGTCGGCGGGCTGATGGTCAACGAATCCCCCACCACCCGGGTGGACAGCATGCCGTACGGGGGGGTCAAGGACTCCGGCATCGGGCGGGAGGGGCCGCGCTTCTCCATGCACGAGATGTCGGAGCCGAAACTGGTTCTCTACAACCTGAACCACTGACGCCTCCGCCTTTTCCGCGGGCGTTGTTTCGACCTCTTTTTCAGTCCCGGATACGGACATTCGGGTCAATTTGCAGGAACCGGCCGCCGGGGCCGCCGGTACTATGGGGACGGACCGAAAAGACCCTCGATGGCCGCCGAGCCGACCGACCTCGAGCTGGTCCAGGAGGTCCTGGCGGGCAGGATCGAGCAGTTCGAGATCCTGGTTCGCCGGTACCAGCGCCTGGTGGCCACCGCCGCTTTGCGCATGGGGGTCCCCCGTCAGGAGATCGAGGATGTGGCCAACGAGGTCTTCTACAAGGTCTTCCGGAGCCTGCATCGCTACGAGCCGTCGCACGCCTTGTCGACCTGGCTCTACCGGATCACCGTCAACGCCGCCCTCGACCACAAGCGCAGCCGCCGGCACGACGCCAAGTCCGATGAGCTGTCTCCTACCCTGGCCGACGACCGGCCGACCCAGGACGAGACGGCCGATGAGCGGGAGCGGGCCGCGTTGCTCCGCGAGGCGCTCGAGCGGCTCCCCGAGCATTACCGGATGCCTCTCGTGCTGACCCACGTCGAGGGGCTGCCGATCGAGGAGGTCGCGAAGGCCCTCGACCTGCCGGAAGGAACGGTCAAGTCGCGCCTCTTCCGGGCGCGCGCCCAGCTCAAGGAGATCCTCCGCCGCCACTACCCCGGGCTGGTCCCGCCGGGTCTCGTGGAGGCCTCGTCGTGACCCTTTGGACCGTCACGGAGACGAAGTCATGAACCGCCGCGGGAGTGAAGAGAAAGACCTGGCCCTTTGGGCCGAAGCGACCCTGGCCCCACTGCGCCGCCAGCAGGCCGACGTGGACGTCACCAGCCTGGTGATGCGCCGCATCGTCGCCAGCCGGCCGCGGCCGGTCGCGTCGATCCTGCCGGTCCGCTGGCACCGGCCCGCCTGGGCTTTGACCCTGCTGCTCGGCTGCGCCGCCGTGATCCTCCTGACCACCACCGCCGTCGTCATGGTGACCAACGGCGACGAAGGGGCGCGCGCGACCATGACGCTGGCCGCGGCCGCCGGGACCCTGCTGTTGCGCGGCGTGGCCGCTGCCGGCGGCGTCATGAAGGGGCTGCTGGAGGCGGCGTTCGCCCTGGGGCGCGGCGGCTGGACCGTCGTGGACGTCGCCTCCCCCATCGTGCGGGCGGCGGGCATGCTCGCCGCCTTCTGCGGGGCGATGTCGATCGGGTTTTCCGCCATCGTGGTTTCGAGGGCCCAGCGGCACGCGCCGGTCGTCGGGCGCGGCTCCTGGACCCGTGGTTCCTGGCTGTCTCTGAATGGAGGATTTTCATGACCCGTTCCGGCTCCCTGACGACCCTCCGCGCCCTCGGGCTCGGACTGGTGGTCGCCCTTTCCGCCCTGACCTCCGTCCCCGCTTTCGCCGGCGGCGACCAGGCGGTTTCCCTCTCCGACGAGCAGGTGGTCCCGGCCGGCAAGGTGCACGATGGGGACCTGGTCTCGGTGATGGGGGACGTGCGGGTCGAGGGGAAGGTCACCGGCACGGTGGTCTGCGTTCTCGGCGACCTCAAGGTGACGGGCTCGGTGGACGGCGACGTGGTCTCGATCATGTCGCGCACCGACCTCGGCGACGCGGCGAACATCTCGGGAGAGTTCGTCAACGTCGGCTGGACTCCGCTCGGCGTCAACGGCGCCAGCATCGGCGGCGAGAAGGTCAACGTGAACTTCATGAACCTGATCCCGTTCGCCGGGCACGGCGGCGGGCTCTCGGGCCTGCTGCGCTTCCTGTTCATCCTGGCGCTCATCAAGCTGGCGATGCTGTTCCTGACGATGGTCATCGTCACGTCGCTCGTCCCGCGGCGCCTCGCGGTGATGGCGAGCGCTTTCCCGCAGAAGTGGGGCTGGTCGTTCGTCGTGGGCCTTTTGACCTACGTCGGCATCTGGATCGGCGTGCTGTTCCTGGCGGTGACGCTCATTGGCATCCCGCTGGCGCTGTTCCTGTGGTTCGCCGGCAAGGTCATCAAGTGGATGGGGCTGGCGGCGATCCTCTACCTGATGGGCCAGACGATCGGCCGGAACCTCTGGGGACGGCAGCTGCCGCACCTCGCGAGCGTGCTCGCCGGCTTCGTCATCTTCGCCGTCACCTCGATGATCCCCGGCATCGGCTGGGTCTTCAGCGGCGTGATGAGCGTGCTCGCGGTCGGCATCGCCATCACCACGCGCTTGGGCGCCGAACCGGTGGTGCAGCCTTCGACGGCCGGCCCCGGCGGCCTGCCGGTGCCGCCGTCCTGGGAGCCGGCCCCCGCCGGCGGCCCGTCGATGGGCCCCGGCCCCGGCTCGACCCCCGCGTAAGGCCGCCGCGAGCCGCTCAGATCGCGGTGGCGGGGCGGATGGGGGAAGAGACCACCGCGGCCGGCGCCGACGCGGCGGCGAGCCTTTGCTGCCTGCGCGACAGGGCGAACGAGACGGCCATCCACACGGCCGTCAGGGGCACGCTGAACCAGGCGACGCGGCTGGCCGCGTCCCCGGATGCGGTGACGAGCAGGTAGACCTGGCCGTTGAGCGCGTCCCCGCCGCGATAGACGAACGTGTCGATGAAGGACTTCGCCTTGTACTTCTCCTCCCGCGGCAGGACGGTGAACAGCACCTCGCGCGCCGGCTTCGCCAGGGCGTAATCGGTCCCGCGCCGGAGCACCTGGAAGGCCATCAGCGTCCCGAGGGTCGGCCACGCCAAAAGCGCCCAGAATCCGCCGAGGCTCAAGATCGGCAGGATGCACAGCGCCCCGAACAGCCCGATCCAGCGGACGATCCGCCCCGTCAGGAACATTTGCACGAAGAGCGCCAGCAGGTTCACGTAGAGATCGATGTTCGCGAAGATGGCTGTGCGGGCGGCGGGGTCCTCGGACGCCGCCTTCACGAAGCGGGCCTGCTCCTGGTAGGTGAAGGTCGAGGTGTTGGTGTAGAGGAGCATGAACAGGCAGTAGAGCAGCAGGTACGGCGAGCGGGCGACGAGCGTGAAGCCTCCGAGCCAGCCGGTCCGGTCGAGCCGCTCTTCCTTCTTCACCGCGGCGACCTTCTCGGCGAAGGCGTCGAGAGACAAGTTGGTCGCCTCGCCGAGCGAGACCGGCAGCCGATCGAGCATCCGGAACGCCTGCACCGCCGCTTCGATGACGAGGGCGGTGATGAGGAACATGGCGTGGGTGCCGACCCGTTCCACGAGGAGCGACGTGAAGCCGGCCCCGGCGATGCCGCCCAGGGTCCCGCCGGCGGCGATGAGGCCGAACAGGCGCTTTCCCTGGCCGCTCGTGAAGATGTCGGCCATGTAGCCCCAGAAGACCGAGATCACGAACAGGTTGAAAGCGCTCACCCACACGAAGAAGCCCCGCGCGGCCCACACGCGCGAGTCCTCCGGCAGGAACTCGAAGAGCAGGTAGAAGCCGACCAGGTTCAGCGCGAAGAAGCGATAGGCAATCGGGATGAAGCGCCGCCGGGTGAAGCGGCTGACCAGCACCGAGAAGAGCGGCACCAGGACGATGGTGATCGCCAGCGTGCCCCAGTACAGGTTCGGAATGTTCCTGACCCCGCCCGCGACCCCCATCTCCTCGCGCAAGGGCCTCAGGACATAGTTGCAGGCGAGGACGAAGAAGCCATACAGGCAGGCCCAGATCACGGGCCTGACCTCGCCGTCCTTGACGTCGACGGCGCGGCGCAGGAGGGACGCGATCACCCGACCGGCTGCTGTTTCGCGCGCCAGGCGGCCAGGACCTCGGCTTCACGCTCGGGCGTCAGACCGGTCTTGAGCTTCGCCTGGTGCTCGGCCGGTTCGGTGCGGAACCAGTCGAGCGTCGACTTCACGGTGTCCGCGGTCGAATGGAACGTGAGCCCCTTGGCGATCGCCCTGGCGCAGGAGGTGCGGGAGAAGCCGGCGTTCTCCCCCGCCGGCGGCACCCAGACCGGCATGTCGGACCAGGCCTCCACCTTCTGCTCGTCGAGGAATGCGGCGTCGGCCCAGACGAAGTTGGCCTTGCCGCCGCCGACCTTGTTGCAGGCGTCGAGGAGCGCTCCCATCCCGACCTCGTCCTTCGGGCCGGTGTTGGGGCCGGTGGCGTTGTAGACGCCGACCGTCTTGTCGTCGATGACCTTGACGCACCACTCCCCGAGGTCGCGCACGTCGATGAACTGCACGGGGTCTGCCGGCGTGCCGGGGGCGAGCACGTCCCCGCCCTTGGCCACCCGCACCGGCCAGTAGGTGAAGCGGTCGCTCGGGTCGTCGATGCCGACGATGAGCCCCGGCCGGATGTTCGCCACGCGCCCGGGCATGATGCTCTCGGCCGCCTGCTCGCACAGCGCCTTCAGCGCGCCGTAGTTCTCGCGGACGTTCTCGTTGTTCGGGTCGTCCACCTTCATGAGGGGCCCGCTCTCGTCCATCCACGGCTTGCTGTTGTCGGAGTAGACCGAGATCGTCGAGATGAACAGGTAGTGCCCGACGTTGTCCTTGAGGAGGTTGCACGAGTCCCGGACGATGCGCGGGACGTAGCCGGAGGTGTCCACAACCGCGTCCCACTTGCGTCCCTTCAGCGCGTCGAGCTTCCCGTCCCGGTCGCCGATGAGGGTCTCGAGGTCCGGGAAGCGTCCGGGGTCGGTCTTCCCCCGGTTGAACAGGGTGACCTTGTGCCCCCGCTTCATCGCCGCCTCGACCACCGCCGGCCCCAGGAACCGGGTGCCGCCGAGGATGAGGATGGTCTTGCCGCCCTTGGCGGACTTCTCCGCTTTCTTGTCCTTGGATTTGTCCTTGCCGAAGGCGAGCCCCGACGCCCCGATTCCGGCGAGGGCGGCCGCGGCTGCGGCGTTCTTCAGAAAGCTGCGGCGGGAATTGTGCCTGACCCCGCCGTGGTCGTCGCGATCGTCGATCCCGCTCATGCTCCTCCCCTCCTGTGCTGGCCGCATCCGGGCGGCGGACATGCCGGCCGCTGACGGGCGGCCTGCATTCTAACGAAGCCGGCCCGCCCGGGGTTCACCCCCGAGGTCTCGCGGCCGTTCCGCCGGCCGAAAGGCGATTGACGCGGCTCGTTCAGGGCCGGTAGGCTGGCGATGCTATCGCCGCATAAGCCGGTCGCCTCCGGATCGAGGGCTCCAGATCGTGAACCGCACCGGGCGAGGTCTGCTCGCCATGGCTCTTTTCCTGCCGGGGCTGGGGACCGCCCTGGCGCAGAACACCGGCGGCATCCGCGGCCGGGTGGTCGACGCGGCGGGGCAGCCGCTGGCCGGCGCCACGCTTGCCCTGTCGAGCCGCACCCTGCAGCTCGACCAGCCGATCGGCCGCAGCGACGCGCAGGGACGCTTCCAGGCGATAGCACTCGACCCGGCGAACGATTACCTCGTCAAGGCGTCACTGCCCGGGTATGCCTCGGTCGCCGCGCCGGACGTCATCGTCCGCCCCGGCCAGATGACCACCCTCACCATCGCGCTGCCCCCCGAGTCGAGCGTGCGGGAGCACGTCAAGGTGACCGGACAGGCGAGCCCCGTCGATCTCGAGGAGCGCGGGCTGACGACGCACCTGTCGTCCGAGTTCATCGACA
>DASYQE010000178.1:0-7995 GCA_036005805.1 Candidatus Polarisedimenticolia bacterium
GTCGACAGCGTGCTCGGACGGCCGGTGGCGCTGCGGCGCATCACCGAAGGGCCGGGAGAGAAGGGGAAGGCGGCGCGCCTCTTGCAGGTTGCTGCGGAGGCGTCACGCCTGAGCCATCCGCACATCGTGCCGGTGTACGACACCGGCAGCGACGCGCGCGGCGCGTTCATCGTCGCCGGGTTCGCCGAAGGGCCGTCGCTGCGATCGCTTTTGGAGGCGAAGGTCCGCTTCGAGTTGCACCGGGTGGTGGACATCGGACGGCAGATTGCCTCGGCCCTCGAGCACGCGCACGGGCGCGGCGTCCTGCACCGCAACCTGCGCCCCGAGAACATCCACATCGCCCCCGAGGATCGCGTCGCGGTCTCCGACTTCGGCCTGTCCGTGCGCCTGTCGGACCTGACTCCCGAGGAGCTGTCGAGCGGGCGGCTGATCCAGTACACGCCGCCCGAGGCGCTTTTGCGCGGGCGCGTCGACGTCGGGTCGGACCTCTACTCGCTCGGCGTCATCCTGTACGAGCTGGCGGTCGGGCACCCGCCGTTCCGCGGCCACGACATCGGGCACCAGCACGTCAACGATTCGGTGCCGATGCCGGGGCCGGGGGAGCGGCCGCTGCCGGAGTTCCTGCGGAACGTGATCCTCAAGTGCCTCGAGAAGGACCGCGCCAGGCGCTACCCCGACGCCAAGGCGCTGCTCGAGGACCTGGTGCTGCGCGAGATGGTTCCCGGGATGGTGGTGTCGGGGCGCTACCAGGTGCTGGCGGAGATCGGTCGGGGCGGCATGGGGGCGATCTTCCGGGCGCGCGACGCCGAGCTGGACGAGACCGTCGCCATCAAGGTGCTGTCCACCGACATCGACGCCGAGACCGCCGCCCGCTTCGTGCAGGAGGTCAAGATCGCGCGGTCGATCGTCCACCCCAACGTCGTGCGCATGCACACCTTCGAGAAGTGGCGCGACTTCCGGCTGCTCGTCATGGAATACATCGACGGGCTGCCGCTGCCGCGCTGGATGGAGCGGGTGCCGCAGCCGCCGCGCGCCGACCGGCTGCACGTCGCCCTGCAGGCGGCGGCCGGGCTCGAGGCGGCGCACCGCGCCGGCATCGTGCACCGCGACATCAAGCCGGAGAACATCCTGGTGACCGGCACCGGCCAGGCCAAGGTGCTCGACTTCGGCATCGCCCGTCCCGAGTCGGGCGGCAACACGCTGACCGGAAAGGGGCTGGTGCTCGGCACGCCGCGCTTCATGTCCCCCGAGCAGGTGCAGGGCAAGCCGCTCGACCGCCGCAGCGACATCTACTCGCTCGGCGCCGTGCTGTTCTTCCTGTTCACCGGCGAGGACCCGTTCATCGGCGAGGACGTGCGCTCGACCATGCTGACGCACCTGCGCCCGCCGGTGAAGACGCCGCTCAACATCGACCCGTCGATCCCGGTGCCTTTGTCGCAGGCGATCCTGAAGGCCCTCGAGGTCGATCCGGCCGATCGCTTCCCGAGCGCGGACGCGCTGGCCGCGGCCCTGGCGCGCGCCGTCGAGTCGCGCGCCGCGTAGAAACTGTCAGCGCTCGTTGGCTCGCCTCGCCGTCGAATCGGTTCTACGATCTTCGCCTCCATCCACGCCCAACCGGAGGTGACCGATGTCGAGACCTGCGATCTTGCGCACCCGGCCGCTTCGCGTCCTGTCGTTCGTCCTGGTGGTCTTCGCCCCTGGGCTTGCGCCGGCGGCGGCGCACGCCGAAGGAAACTTCAACGTCGTCTATGGCCAGCGCTCGCTCGACCAGGACTTCTGGGATCCGGCCGACGACCAGACGGTCCTCGGCGGGACGCTGGAGTTCGGCGGAAAGAACTGGCCCATCCACATCGCGGCCGGGTACTACAAGTCCGATGACAAGGGGACGCTGAACTCGTTCCCGATCCTCGGCTCGGTCGATCTCGACGCCGAGGTGAGCGAATGGAGCCTGGGCGTCCACAAGGTCTGGAAGGCCGGCATCGTGCGGCCGTACGTGGGCGGCGGCATCAGCTTCGTCAGCACCGATGCCGACGTCACCTCGAATCTCGGCAGCCTCAGCGACGATGACGACACCACCGGCGTCTACGTGCAGGGGGGCGTCTTCTGGCGCCTCGGGGAGTGGTTCAACCTCGGGTTCGACGCCCGGCTGCTCGAAGGGACCGACGTGACGCTGTTCGACATGGACGGCGACGCCGACTACTGGCAGATCGGCGCCCTCGTCGGCTTCGGCTGGCGGTGAGTCAGCGGGCGGGTGAGGGCTGGGTGAGCAGGCGCCGGATGAGCCAGCGGCCGTCGCTCTGCTTCGCCCATTCGACGACGAAGCGGCCCCGATAGTCTGCAGCCGGCGTGTCGCCGACGCGCACCCGCTGGGCGTAGCGGCCGAAGGTGAGCGCCGCCGTCCCCCACACCTCGGTGGAGTCCGGCGTCATCGACGCGGATTCGATGACGACGCCCTGGAACGAGTCGAGGAACGCCTTGATCGCGGCGGGCCCCTGGTGGGGAGGCATCCCGGGGTCGAGCAGCTCTCCGTCGGGCGCGTAAGCGGCCGCGAGGCGAGCCGCGTCCAGCGCCCGGAGGTCCCGGGCGTACTCGGCGAGCGCCGCCTCGACCTCGAGGCGCGGGTCGCCGGGGCGCATGCCCTCGGCGCCCCGCGTCAGGCGGACCGCTTCGCCGCCGCCGGAGTCGACAGAGAAGATCTCCTCCACGCCTCCGGCCTTCGCCGAGAAGAGGATGCGCTTTCCGTCCGGCGACCAGGCGGCCTGCGACCAGACGTCGAAGCCGGTCGTCAGCCGGGTCACCGTCCCGGTCGCGATTTCGATCCGGTAGAGATCGCGGCCGCCGTCGCGGGTCGAGGTGAAGGCGACGAAGCGGCCGTCGGGGGAAAGCGACGGCACCTGGTCGTCCGCCTCGCCTCGCGCGGCCGCTTCGGGGGCGAGGGGAATGACTTTCCGGGTCGCGAGATCCATCGAGAAGAGCCGGTCGTGACCGCCGGGATTGGCGAAAAAGACGAGCCGCTTCGCGTCCGGAGTGAAAACGGGCACCTGGCTGCTCCAGGCATTCTTCGTCAGGGCGCGATCGTGACGACCGTCTGCGTCGGCGAGATGGATCTCCCAGTGCCAGGCCTCTCCCTGTTTTGTTCCGTGCTGGTACGCGAGGCGCCGTCCGTCGGGGGAGAGGGCCGCTACCCCGTCGAAGCCGGGAGCCTCGATGAGGCGCTTCGTCGCGCTCCCGTCGATCGCCATGGTGTAGAGATCGACCTCTCCCTCCGCGCCGCCTCGGGGTGATTGAAAGAAGATCGAGCGGCCGTCCCGCGCGAAGATCGGGTGCGCATCGCGGCCGGGCGAGCGCGTGAGCCGCTTCGCCCCGGTCCCGTCGGCGCCCATCACGAAGATCTCCCAGTCGCCGTCTTCCCGTGTCGATCCGAAGACGATGCTCGCGCCGTCCGGCGAGAACTGCGGCCAGGCGCTGTCGTAGGGCGCCAGCGACGGCGCCCGTCCTGCGGCGAGTGCGGCCGCGAGCGCAAAGAGCGCCAGCACGTCAGGCCGCGAGGGCGCGGACGGCGGCGAGCGCCCGGTCGATCTCTTCCGGCGTGTTCATGATGCCGGCGGAGAGGCGCGGGTAGGTCACCTTGTAGGGGGACGTGCTCGCCACGATGCGGCGGTCGAGGAGCTTCGAGACAACCTGCTGGGGCGTGAAGCCGGCCACCTCGAAGCAGTTGATACCGGCGGAGATCGCCGGGTCCATCGGCGTGTGCAGCGTCACCTTGGGGATCTTCGCCAGGCCGTCCTTGATGCGGGTGTTCAGCTCGGCGACGCGGGCGGCGATGCGCGGCCGGCCGATCGCCTCGTGGAAGCGGAAGGCCTCGACCGCGGCCCACTGGTGCTCGTAGGCGAAGAACCCGCCCGGGCTGACCGCGGCGGCGGTCGTCGGGCCGGGGACGCGGCCGTCCTGCCAGGCGTTGTAGACGTCGAGATCCATGAAAGTCGGGATGGTCGGCTGCACCAGCGCCCAGCGCGCCGCCGGCGCGTAGAGGATGCCGGTGCCGCGCGGCGCCAGGATCCACTTGTGCGTGCCGCTGGCGAAGAAGTCGCAGCCCAGCGACGCCACCGTCTCGTCGACGGCGCCGAAGGCGTGCGTCCCGTCCACGACCAGGAGCGCCCGGTCGGCTTCGTCGCGGTTGCGGTTGATCGCGGCGAGCGCCTCGGCGAAGCGCCGCACGGGGGTCCGGACCCCCGTGTTCGAGTGGGTCCACGTGACCCCGACCACGCGCGTCGCGGGGCGGATGGCATCGTGCAGCCGCGACACCATCTCGTCGGCGGTTGCCTTGGCTCCCGTGTCGTAGAGCGAGGTCTGCCGCACGGTGGTGCCCGATTTCGCGGCCGCGAGCCGGATCGACTCGTGGTGCGAGTAGTGGTCGTGGGTGGTGGTGAGGATCTCCTGCCCCGGCTTGAGGCGCAGGCCGTTGTAGACCAGGGCGAGCCCCATGGTGGCGCTGCTGGTGAGCGCGATCTCCTCCGGCTTCGCGCCGGTGTAGGCGGCCGCGGCGGCGGTGACCTTCTTCCAGAGCTGGTCTTCTTCCTTCTCGAACATGTGCTGTTCGAGGAAGAGAAACGGGTTCTCGTCGAGCCCGCGCCGGTACCGGTCGATGGCGTCGCGCACCGGCTGCGGGTGCGAGACGATGTAGAAGTTCGACAGGTGCGCGTAGTTCGGGTCGAGGCGGAACTGCGAGCGCACCCAGCCCCAGTCCTGCGGGTTCGCGGCCGGAGCCGGTTTTCGCACCTCGGGGGAGTGCTGCTCGGCGGCCCGCGGCAGCGAAGCGCCGGCGAAAGACAGGCCGGTGGCGGTGAGGCTCGAACCGAGGAACTGACGGCGGGTCACGGCCATGAGAAGAGTCCTCCGGAAGAACCCCGGTACCTTACAACAGGTCGGGAGTTGACTTCCCGGCTCTATATATCTAAATTAGTCGATGTATGAAGCGCCCCCCGCCTCTCGCCCCGGTGTTCAAGGCGCTCGGCGATCCGACGCGGCTCCGTATCCTCGAGCTGCTGCGGGCGAGCGGGAAGTCGTGCTGCGATCTCGTCGGCCGGGATGAGCACGGGCTCTGCGCCTGCGATGTCGAGCGGGCGGTTGGCCTGTCGCAGGCCGCCGTGTCGCACCACATGGGAATCCTGGTGCGCGCCGGGCTGGTGGAGGCGCAGAAGCGGGGGCGCTGGATGTACTACCGGCGCAACGAAGCCGCGCTGGCCCGGCTGGCGGAAGCGATCACCACCGCCGTGTGAAACAAATCTGTCGAGAGGAACATGCCCATGACACCGTCCGTCCACATCTCGCTCCACGTCCAGGATCTCGGTCGCTCGGTCGATTTCTACCGGCGCTTTCTCGGCGAGCCCGCCAAGCTCAAGGAGGACTACGCCAAGTTCGTCTCCCGGGATCCGGAGATCCACCTCGCTCTCGAGCCGGGCCTCGTTCCCGTGCCCGGCGCGGGACGGCTGTCGCATCTCGGCATCCGCGTCGCCACGCCCGAGGAGGTGGAGCGGCGCAAGCAGGACCTGGCGGGCCGGGGCGTCGAAGTCGAGGAGCTCCCGCGCGCCGAGTGCTGCTACGCGCTTCAGGACAAGTTCTGGCTCACCGACCCGGACGGCAACCGCTGGGAGATCTACACCGTGATCGAGGACGTGGAGCGGCGCGAGCCCCTCGCCTGCGCCACCTGCTGCCCGCAGTGATCGGCGCGGTCCCGCCGAAGCGCCTGCACCTGTTCGAGCGCTACCTGACGGTCTGGGTCTTCGTCTGCATGCTGGGTGGCCTGGCGCTCGGCCTGTTCGCGCCGCGGGTCGTCGGTTCCCTCCGGGACATGCAGCTCGGCGGCGGCGGGGGGATCAACGTGCCGATGGCCCTGCTCATCTGGCTGATGATCTACCCGATGATGCTCAAGATCGATCTCGGGAGTCTCCTCGAGGTCCGCCGGCAATCCGGTGGCCTGCTCGTCACCTTGTTCGTCAACTGGGTGGTCAAGCCCTTCTCCATGGCCTTTTTGGGGCTTCTCTTCTTCAAGCACGTGTTTGCCGGCTGGATCGGGCCGGAGCTGGCAGACCAGTACCTGGCCGGGGTCATCATCCTGGCGGCGGCTCCGTGCACGGCGATGGTCTTCGTCTGGTCCTACCTGACCGACGGGGACCCGGCCTATACGCTCGTCCAGGTGTCGCTCAACGACTTGATCATGCTGGTGCTGTTCGCGCCGATCGTCGGACTGCTCGTGGCCGGCGCGAGTCACCTGGTCGTTCCGTTCCGGATTCTCCTCGGCAGCGTCGTGGCGTTCATCGTGGTGCCGCTGGCGCTCGGGACGATCAGCCGGCTGATCCTGGTGCGCTCGAAGGGGCGGCCGTGGTTCGAGGAGACCTTCCTGCCGTCGTTCCAGCCGGTCACGACCGCGGCGCTTCTGGCGACGCTCGTCCTCATCTTCGCCTTCCAGGCCGACAACCTGACGGGCCGCCTGTCGCACGTGCCGCTCATCGCCGTGCCGATCCTGATCCAGGTCTATTTCAACGCGGGGCTCGCCTATCTCCTGATGCGCTGGTTCCGGATGCCGCACCGGGTTGCGGCGCCGGGTGCTCTCATCGGCGCCAGCAATTTCTTCGAGCTGGCCGTGGCCGTCGCCATCACGCTGTTCGGCCCCGGTTCAGGAGCCGCCCTGGCGACCGTCGTCGGCGTCCTCGTCGAAGTGCCCGTGATGCTTTCCGTCTGCGCCGCCTGCAACCGGACGCGACACTGGTTCCAGCCGGCCCCGGGCGGGGTGCTCTAGGCGCGGCTCTTGCCGATCCCACCGCGCGCGAGGCCGTAGAGCGTCAAAAGGAGCGCGATCGTGATGGTCACGCCGCACACCTGCAGCGAGGCGGAGACGATCGCCGATTCGGTGCCGTGCGGGGGCGGGAACTTCTCGTTGAGGGTCGGCATGAGGGGCGACGTGGCGCCGAGGACGGCCGCCGCCACGCCCGCCGCCCCGTTGGTCCAGGTGCCGGCCTGCAGCGTCGCGAACCAGATCTGCAGCGGCAGGGGGTTCAGCCGCAGTCGTCCGACCAGAAGTCCCAGGGCGATCATCAGGACGCCGTTCGCGGTGAACTCGATGTGCGCCATGACGATGCCGCGGAACCACGCCACGCTGGCCGGCGGTGTGAAGCCGACCAGGCAGCCGACGACGATCTGCAGGACGCCGAGGAAGATCGTCCAGCGCTGCACGCGTTCCTTCAAAGGATCGAGCTCGTTCGCCATGCGGAGGACCCCCTTCCGGTTCGATGATCAGCAGTCCGGCTCCCAGATGGAGACGGCGATGATGGTCCCTCCCCGGGTGAACGCGGAGGCCATGACGCTGCAGGTCTTCTCGGGCTCGCAGCGGTAGTCGAACTGGCTCACTTCGGAAGGGGAGCCGTCCCAGGGATAGCCCTTGTCGCGCGGCTGCCGTTTCTCCGCCCCCACGGTTCCGAGCTTCTCGACCGGGTCGAAGAGACGGATGCCGCGGCAGCCGGCACGGTCGGGTCCCACTCGCGCCGTGCCCGAGTCGGCGCAGACGGTCTCGCCGCTCAGGAGCACCGCGGTAATCGGCCGCGCGGGATCCTCATCGTCCAGAAGGGCCGTGACATAGACGGACTTGCCGCGCGCCTGATAACAGTGCCCGCGGGGATTCGACCCGGGAAAGAGGCGCCCCGCGCCGTAACGTCCCACCAGGTCCTGCTCGCTCCGGCCGAGACAGACGCCGGCCAGGCACCACTCATTGAGAGGGAACGCCGTCGTGGAGGCCGCGAGACACAGGGCGGCTGCCAGCCCGGAGCGGACGAGACGCTTCACCGGCTGCGGCCGATGCGCTGGTCGATGACCCGCTCGATGGTGCGGGCGCAGACGGGGCAGAAACGGTCGAGGTTGCGGCTGAACATGATGCAGTCGCTCGACGGGCGATAGAGTCCCCTGGCGCGGTAGCCGGCCCCTTCGAAGGCGCCGACGATG
>DASYQE010000179.1:0-2863 GCA_036005805.1 Candidatus Polarisedimenticolia bacterium
TCCGAACTACTTCGACATCAGCGTGCCGGCCGGGAAGCGTCGGACCTTCCCGGTGGAGACCACCCGTCACGCCTTCGCCTACGTCTTCGGCGGCCACGGCAAGGTGTGCAACGCCTCCCATCCGCTCGACGTCCCCACCGAGCCGGCCAGCTGGTCGGACAGCCATCCCCCCTCGGCGGCGGCGAACCGGTCGCTCCTCCTCTTCGATCGCGGCGACGAGGTCACGGTCGAAGCGGGCGAAGAGGGGATGCGCTTCCTCTTGATCTCGGGGAAGCCCCTCAACGAGCCGGTGGCGTGGTACGGGCCGATCGTGATGAACACCCAGGCGCAGCTCCGGCAGGCGTTCGAGGAGCTGGAGCGTGGCACCTTCCTGAAACAGGGCTCCTGAGCAGAACCACCGTCCGACGCGTCAGGTCACCGCGCAGGCGAGGCTGAGCAGGGTCTCCTGCTCGAGCTTGTGCGAGTCGGTCGAGCCGGTCGCGGGGCTGGCGCTGGCGGAGCGGTGCACCGTCGAGAGACGCGCGTCGCCGATCACCTGCTGGATGCGCCGGCGCACGAACGACTCGGCTCCCATGTTGGCGGGCTCCTCCTGCACCCAGACGATCTCGCCGTTGCCGCCGAAGGGGACGAGCGCCTCGCGCAGCTCCCAGTCGGGGAACGGATAGAGCTGCTCGAGGGTGACGATGGCCACGCGGTCGAGCTTCTTCTTGTCGCGCCAGGCGCGCAGGTCGTGCGCCACCTTGCCGGAGCAGATGAGCAGCTTCTCCGCCTGAGAGGCGCGCGGGTCGCCCAGCACCGGCTGAAAGCCTCCGTCCGACAGCGCCGCGAACGGCGCCGCAGCGGAGTCGGCCCGCAGCAGGCTCTTCGGCGTCATGACGACGAGCGGCTTGCGCCACTTGCGCAGCGCCTGGCGCCGGAGCAGGTGAAAATACTGCCCCGCGTTCGCCGGCTGGCAGACCTGGATGTTGTCCTCGGCGCAGAGCTGCAGGAAGCGCTCGAGACGCGCGCTCGAATGCTCCGGCCCCTGCCCTTCGTAGCCGTGCGGCAGCAGCAGGACGATCCCCGACCACAGGTTCCACTTGTCCTCGGCGGCGCTGATGAACTGGTCGAGGACGACCTGGGCGCCGTTGGCGAAGTCGCCGAACTGCGCCTCCCACAGCACCAGCGCCTCGGGGGTGTCGCGCGAGTAGCCGTACTCGAAGCCGAGGACCGACCCTTCCGAGAGAGGCGAGTCGTAGGCCTGGAAGCGCGCCTGGCCGTCCGCCAGGTGCTGCAGCGGCAGGTGGTCGGCGCCGGTCTCGAGGTCGATCCAGGCCGAGTGCCGCTGGTTGAAGGTGCCGCGCCGGCTGTCCTGGCCGGACAGGCGCACCGGGGTCCCTTCGAGCAGCAGCGACCCGAAGGCCAGCGCCTCGGCCATGCCCCAGTCCACCAGGCGCTTGCCGGCCGCCATCTCGGCCCGCTGCTCGATCCCCTTGCGCACTTTCGGATTGAGGTTGAACCCCGCCGGGACGTCTGTGAGCCGTGCGGCGATCTCGCGCAGGCGGGCCAGAGGCACCGCCGTCGGCACCTCGAGGCGCCGGTCGTAGGCGCCGCCGACGTAGTCGTTCCAGTAGGCCGGCAGGGTCCGCATGGTCGGCACGGCTTTCCTTTTCTCGGAGTTGTCGCGCGCCGCGGCGAAGCCGGCGAGGATGTCCGCCTCGACCTGCTTCATCGTCTCGGCGCCGGCTCCGATGCGCTCGCCGTACGCCTGCCACAGCATCGGCGTCTTCTCGATGCGCCGGTAGAGGAGCGGTTGCGTGACCGTCGGGTCGTCCACCTCGCTGTGGCCGTAGCGGCGGAAGCCGATGACGTCCACGACGACGTCGGTGCGGAACGCTTCGCGGTACTCGGCGGCGATGCGCCCGACCCGCGCCACGGCCTCGGGCTCGAGCCCGTTGACGTGGAAGATCGGCACGTCGAGCCGGTGCGCCGCGTCGGACGAGAAGCGCGTCCCGTGCAGGGCCCCGTGCGCCGTCGTGAATCCGATGAGGTTGTTCACGATGATGTGAACGGTTCCGCCGATCTGATAGCCCGGCAGCAGGTCCAGGTTGAGGGTCTCGGCGACGATCCCCTGCCCCGCGAAGGCGGCGTCGCCGTGCAGGCAGATCGGCAGCACTTTCTCCCGACCCGCGGGACCGATGCGGTCCTGGCGCGCCCGGGCCCGACCCATCATGACCGGGTCGACCGCCTCGAGGTGGCTGGGATTCGAGACGAGATGCAGGCGCAGGACGCGGCCGGCCGGGGTCCGGTACTCCCCCGTCGCCCCGAGGTGGTAGCGGACATCCCCGCCGCCGAGGAAGGCGCGAGGGTCCCCCTCCTCGAAGCGGGCGAAGACCTCGCCCGGGGCGCGGCCGACGACGTTGACCACGACGTTGAGCCGGCCGCGATGGCTCATGGCGATGAGCGCCACCTCGGCCGAGGCCGCTTCGTCGAGCACGTTGTCGATCGCCACGAGCACCGATGCGGATCCCTCGAGGGAGTAGCGCTTGCTGCCGACCCAGCGACGGTGCATGAACTGCTCGAGCAGCTCCGCCTGCGCGAGGCGTCTCAGGATGGCGGGCCGGTCGGGGACGCGGGGCTCGCGCTCCATGCGCGCCGCCACCCAATCGGTCACCTCGCGGCGGCGTAGATGCATGAACTCGACGCCGATGGGCCCGGCATAGATCTCCCGGTAGCGCTCCACGGCCGCGGCGGCTCCCTTCCCCTTCGCGGCCTCCTCGATGTCGGGGTGCGTGAACGGCTGAAGCCGTCCCAGCCCATCGAGATTGGCCTCCAGGTACCCCCAGCGCCGGTAGGCATCGGCAATCGACTTCTCGTCGGGCAC
>DASYQE010000180.1:0-2283 GCA_036005805.1 Candidatus Polarisedimenticolia bacterium
CCTGCTGGCGATGATCGACGCGGTCAGCGGCGACCGCCGCAGCCAGCGCGACCGCCCCATCTTCTCGATGGTGACCTGCCCGGTGTCGCCGCTGAAGCACGACGACGCCATGACCGAGGCCTGCATCGCGCTGGCGAAGGAGTGGGTGCCGATCGTCTTCTGGCCGATGCCCCTCCAAGGTGCCACAGCCCCCATCACCATGGCCGGCACGCTGCTGGTCACCAACACGGAGTTCCTGAGCGGGCTGGTGCTCTACCAGTGCGTCCAGCCGGGGCTGCCGATGATCTACCCGGCCGGCCCCGAGACTCTCGACATGAAGACCGGCCTCGCCTCGACGGCGTCGCCCGAGGGGATCCTGCTCAACCTGCCGTTCGCGCAGATGACCGAGTTCTACGGCGTCCCCTACATGGCCGGCGGCATCTGCTCCGACGCGAAGATCCCCGGCATCCAGGCCGGCTACGAGAACATGGCGACCGGGATGACCGCGGCGCTCAGCGGCTGCGACCTGCTCGTCGGCATCGGCATCCTCGAGGACGGCAACACGCTGTCCTTCCCGCAGATGGTGATCGACGAGGAGATCTGCAACATCCTGTCCTTCGTGCGCGACGGGATGGAGGTGACGCGCGAGACCCTGATGGTGGAGTCGATCCAGAAGGTCGGCCACTCGCCGAACCACCATCTCGGCGAGCCGTTCACGCGGCACTTCCTCAAGAGCGGGCAGGGCTACTGGCCGCGCATCTCCTTCCGCGGCACGCACGGCGACTGGAAGCGCCGCGGCAAGGACGAAGTCCAGCTGGCGCGCGATCGGATGAAGGTCCTGCTCGACAAGCACGAACCGGCGCCGCTCAAACCGGAAGTCCTCAAGGAGCTGCGCCGCCTGCTCTGCGAGCGCACCGAGTTCTCCGAGAACGACCCGCGCATCGAGGGCGTCTTCCGCCACCCCTGGAAGGGCTGAGCCGCCGGCCGCTACCAGCGGAAGCCGGCGGTGACCGGGACGAGCTCCGTCGCCGGATCGGACTCCATGCGCTCGTAACGCGCTTCGAGGTAGATCTCGGAACCGGAGGGCAGCGGGAACCGGATCGCGGCGGTGACGTCGAAGCCGACCTGCGTGAGCTCGTCGCGGCCTTCAGCCCGCCCTTCAGCTCCACCCTCGATGGGCAGGCCGACTTCGAGCGGGGTCAGGATGAGCACCGGAGCGGTGTACGTCACCTCGATCCGGCGATGCAGGACGCCGATTCCGGCTCCGATCCAAGCCCGCGGCAACGTGACCGACGAGGGGCCGGTCGGAGAGCGGCTCCCCGCCCGAGGCGACGCAGAATGATGGGAGACCTGCGAGAAGAGCCACGATCAGAACACGGTGCTGGCGCATGCGAGGACCTCCGTGACGAGCGGGACGTTGCACCCGAATGTGCCAGAATGCGCGCCGCCGTGGGGAGACCAGGCGCGATGACTGCCTCTGTCCGTGCAGCAGGACTCCTGGCCGGCCTGGCCATCCTTGGGGTCGCCGCGCGGGCGGCCGCTCCTGAGAAGGCCGCGCCAGACGCCCGCCATCCCGCTCCCGGCATCGTGATGCGCGAGATCTCCATCCCGATGCCCGACGGCGTGCGGCTCGCGGCCGACCTCTGGATGCCGGAGGCGTCGGCGGCGGCAAAGCCGAAACAGAAGTTGCCGGTCCTCCTCGAGTACCTGCCGTACCGCAAGACCGAGGCGCGCGGCGACCGGTTCGGGCTCTACGCCTACTTCGTGCGCCGCGGCTATGTCGTGGCGCGCGTCGACATCCGCGGCACCGGGAACAGCGAAGGAGTGCTCATCCCGTACGAGTACTCCGACATCGAGAACCAGGACGGCGACGCGGTCATCGCCTGGCTCGCGCGCCAGCCCTTCTCCACCGGCAAGGTCGGGATGTTCGGCATCTCGTGGGGCGGGTTCAACTCGCTGCATATGGCGATGCGCAACCCGCCCGCGCTCGGGGCCATCATCGCGGTGGACGCCACCGACGATCTCTACGAGGACGACGTTCACTTCATGGACGGCGGCATCCACGTCGACTCGTGGGAGATGTCGATGGACCTCGCCAACGCCATGCCGGGCGCGCCGGGCTACGTCATCGACGACCGGCTGTTCGCCGACCGCTTCGATCGCACGCCGTGGATGTTCACCTACAAGAAGCAGCAGCGCGACGGAGCGTTCTGGGATCGCACCACGCTCAAGCGCCGCTACGAGTCGATCCGGATCCCGACCTTCGTCATCGGCGGCTGGTACGACGGCTACCGCGACAGCGTG
>DASYQE010000181.1:0-5285 GCA_036005805.1 Candidatus Polarisedimenticolia bacterium
CGCCGCGGCGGCTGCGGCTCCGCCGGCGCGACCCGCGGTCGCAGCCGACGGCAAGCTGGACGAGACCACGCGCGCCAGCCTCGAGCGCGTGCTGAAGACGGCTCCGGCCGGTTCGCCCGCCTGGATCGCGGCGCCGAAGTCCGACGCGAAGGCGGTCACGCTGGCCAGGGAGATCTCCGGGGTCTTCACGAGCGCCGGATGGAAAGTGCGGCCGGTGCGCCAGACGGCGGTCACGCCCAAACCGGGAACGTACGTCTTCGCCGCCGACGAGGAACCTCCCGCCTACGTGCAGACGGTCGCGCAGGCTTTCGACGCAGCGGGAATCGATGCGTCGGTCCTCACCGGCTACCGCTCGTATTACGACGAGAAGAAAAAATCCGATCCGAAGTTCCAGGGCTATTCCTTCGCGCCCGAGCAGACCTTCCTGGTGGTGATCGGCCGCACGCCATGACCGGGCGGCGCCAGCCGCGGCCGGCCCGCGCTTGAGGGATCGGCACGCGGGCGCGCGGGCGCTGCGACGACCGCTTTCGCTCGCGCTCCTCCTGGCGCTCGCCGCGACCGTGTCCCCGGCACTCGCCCGGCGCGCCCCCGACGCCTCGTCTGCGCGCCTCACGGCGCTTCTCCTCAACGGCGGCGGCACGCCCGCTTCGAACTATCAGTCCCACCTCAACCATCTGAAGCTCCTGGTGAAGGTGCTGCGCGCGGCGGGCGTGGCTCCCGGCCGGATCACCGTGCTGTCGGGCGACGGGGCGAACCCGACGGCCGACCTCGCGCTGCGCGAAGCGCAGCCGGAGGAGGACTTCTGGAGGCTCGGCGGCACGCGGCTCGAGGAGCCCTTCCGGACCCCCCTCACCTTCGCGAACTCCGCTCTTCCCGGCTTCGCGCTGAAGCCGGCGACCGTCGCGGAAATCGATCGCTGGTTCGGCGCCGTCGGTGCGCGGCTGCGCGAGGGGGACACGCTGCTCCTCTACGTCACCGACCACGGAACGAAGAACGCCGCGGACACCACCGACAACCGCATCACGCTGTGGGGACGCAACCAGGGCCTGTCGGTGTCGGAGCTGCGCGCGCGGCTGGCGAAGCTCGACCAGCGCGTCCGGGTCGTCCTGCTGATGTCGCAGTGCTACTCGGGCTCGTTCGCGAACGCCGCGCCGCGCGACGCGGCGGGGCTGCCGTCGGGCCATGTCTGCGGCTATTTCTCGACCACGGCCGAACGACCCGCCTACGGCTGCTACGCCGAAGTCCGTGACCGCGACGAGACCGGGCACTCCTTCGACTTCATCGAGGAGCTGGCGCAGGAGGGACTCTTCCCCGCGGCGCACGCGCGCGTGCTCCAGAACGACGCCACTCCCGACGCGCCGTTGCGCACCTCGGATGCCTTCCTCGAGGAGCTCCTGCGTCGGAAAGCCGGGGCGCAGGGCGTGACGTTCGACGCGCTCGTCGATTCCCTGCTGGTGCAGGCGTGGAAACGCAAGGACGCCTGGGAGCCCGAGATCCGGCTGCTCGACGCCATCGGCCGCAACTTCGGCACCTTCAGCCCCCGTTCGCTCGCCGAGATCCGGCAGCAGCAGTCCAGCCTTCCGGAAGTGGGGGAGCAGCTCGACGCACAGGGGAAGGCGTGGCAGGCCTCGCTCGAGGCGGCCAACCGCGCCAACCTCGAGCGCTTCCTCGGGGGAAAGCCGGGGTGGCGGGATTTCGTCGACCGGGCGGGCCGGCACGCGGGCGCCGTCCGCGAGATGAGCGGTGCGTTCGTCTACGAGCTGGCCGAATTCACCCGGGCGGACCCGGCGATGACCTTTCGGCTGGCCACGCTCAAGGACAAGACGGATGCGGCGCGCGCGCTGGCGTATCGCATGGCCGTGCGCGAAGGCGTGATGCTGCGGATGCGCGCCATCCTCGTGAGCATCGCCGGACGCGAAGACCTCGCGCGCGACGGCGGACACGACGAGCGCGCCGCGGCCGAGGCGCTGCAGGCGTGCGAGTCGCTGCGTCTGCCGCTGGCGGGGCCCGTCCCGGGGACGCACCCCATCGATCGCCCACCGTTCCCGGCGATGGCGGACGACATCGCGGCGTCGCGCGACGTGCTGCCGGCCTGGCTCGGGATCCGCTTCGCCGAGGCGCCGGCCGCCCTGCGGCAGGCCCACGGGATCGCGCCGGGGGCCTCCTCGGTCCTGGCGGTGTTCCCGGATTCTCCGGCCGCGGCGGCCGACCTGCAGGCGGGGGACGTGATCCTGGGGCCTCCGGGCGCCCGCTTCGAGGATCCCCAGCAGATCCGGGAGTGGACGATGCTCGCCCCCGTGGACGAGCCGCGCACCCTCTCCGTGCTCCGCGGCGCCGACACGATCGAGAAGACGATCGTCCCGAAGCCGTCTCCGATGAAGTGGCCGGAGCTGCCCGGGCCTCCGCGCGTGTCGACGGCCGCCCCCGCGTGGGCCCCGCTGCAGCTGGCGGCATACCGGGGCGATCTCCCCTCCGACCTGCGCGGCTCGGGCGCGCACCTGCTGCTCTTCTGGGCGACGTGGTGCGGCCCGTGCAAGGCGTCGCTGCCGGAGGTCCTGGCGTTCGAGAGCGAGCGCGGCATCCCGATCGTGGCGATCACCGACGAGACGGGAGAAGCGCTCGACACCTTCTTCGGGCGGTTCAAGGGGCCCTTCCCGCAGCGCGTGGCGAGCGACGAGCAGCGCCGGGCATTCCTGGCCTACGGCGTGAGCGGCACGCCGACGTTCGTCCTGGTCGATGGAGACGGTCTCATCCGGTCGTACTCGGTCGGGTACACGCGTGCCACGGGTCTGCCGATCGACGGCTGGACCTGGTCCGGACGTCCGAATTCCCAGCCTTGAGAAAAATGCACTCGAACGTAAGTTTCATGCGGAATCCTCTTGACTGTCGGGTTTCAATATCGTATTACCCCATGAAACTTCGCCGCGTTATGTAGGCAGGGGAGACGGCAGTTCGGGTTGCACGCCTTTGACCTGTTGCGCCACGCAGGGAGGGTCGCCCTGAGGGGAACGTGAGCGCAATGCCAGGCCGAAGTCAATCTCGCATCCACTGAAGAACACAGGTGCACGCAATCCGCCCGAATGTCGGGCCAGAGTGAGTGTGTGCGCCGGCGGGCCGCAGCGGCCAGGTCCCTGACGCGGTTGGGGACGACGGAGCTGTCTGCGTTCCGACAGGACGTTCTTGCGCGCCGGCGGCCTCGGAACCGCGCCGGGGCTGGCGCGCCGCCGAGGGGAACCTTCATGTCCCGTACCTCTGAGCCGCACTGTCGCACCGGCTTCCGGAATCTCTGGAGAACACCCGTCATTCAGGCCTTTGCCGCGATGGGGACCCTCGCCGCCGTCCTCGGCGCGTTCATGGTCTCGCAGCCGGGCGTCGCCTCGGCCCCGGCGCGCATCCAGATCGAGCACGCCGGCCACGTCGCCGGAGAGCCGATCACCATCACCGGGAGCGGCTTCGGCCTCAACGAGAACGTCACCCTGACCGTGCGGCATGACGACGGCGCCGCCGAGCCGGACATGGGGCACCAGTCCTGGACCGTGCTCGCCGCCGACGGCACGTTCAGCACCACCTGGACCATACGTCCCGGCGACGCGGGAAGCGACTTCTTCGCGGTGACCGCGGTGGGGGGCATCTCGGGCGCCGGAGACACGGGGCGCTTCGGCCGGATGGCGTTCATCGTCACCGACAAGTTCGACTACGCGCCGGGCGACACGGCCCTCATCACCGGCGCGGGCTTCCGCGCCGGAGAGACGGTCACCCTGCAGGTCTCGCACACCAATCACGTCTCCGAGGCGGGAGCGGGGCACGACCCCTGGACCGTGACGGCCGATCCCTCCGGCCGCATCTCCGCCACCTGGTACGTCGATTCCGACGACTCGCTCGGCGCGTCCTTCATCCTCAAGGCGCGCGGCGAGGACTCCCAGCTGCGGGCCCGCTGGGCCTTCATCGACGCGGTCTGCCCGCCGGCTCCGGCCCCCGACGCGGTGGTGCCGTACCCGATGCCGGGGCAGGCCTGCCCGACCAACCTGAACTCGTGCACCGCCAACGACGTCGTGACGACGGTCGTGGCCGCGACCCCGCTGAACGGCGACGTCTGCGGCAGCGCCGACGACACGCTGACGCTCGACTTCACGGTGCAGTTCGCGACGACCGCGAACCAGCGCTACGACCTCGGCTTCTACATTGCCAAGGATGGCAACAGCATCCCGGGCCACACGGCGCAGGTCTGCGCCGGGGCCGCGCCGCAGGTGGGCGAAGGCGACGGCAACTCGGACGCGAGCGACTGCGACAGCGACCTGTTCCTCGACCTCGACCATGACGGGCACCTGCCCGACCGCAACGCCGTCGACACCTGCGGCGACCTCGAGAACAACGCCGGCCCCGTGCGCATGACCTTCCGCGCGACCGTCGCCTGCGATCACCTCGACGCGAACCACAACCTGCTGGTCCCGTCCTGCCGCGTCTGGGAGCAGAACGCCAACCACCAGGTCGCCTGCACCAGCCTGTCGCAGGCGGGCACCGGCTCGAAGTGCGACTGCACCGATCTGTCCTTCGCCGGTCATCTCGATCCGTGCGTCACGGCGTACTGCGACGATGGCAACGCCTGCACGGCCGATTCCTGCACCGACGAAGGCGGCGTGGCGGTCTGCCATCACGACAACGTGGCGGACCAGACCACCTGTGACGACGGCAGCGCCTGCACCACCGGCGACGTCTGCATCTCCGGGCACTGCACCGGCGGCGCGCCGCCGAACTGCGACGACGGCAACGTCTGCACGACCGACGCGTGCGACCCGGCGACCGGCTGCACGCACGTCAACAACAACGGCCCGTGCGACGACGGTGACTGGTGCAACGGGGACGACACCTGCTCCGGCGGCTCCTGCTCGGATCACCACGGCCGCTGCGCCCCCGGTCAGATCTGCGACGGCGGCAGCCACACCTGTCATGAGTGCGACCACGACGGCGACTGCCACGATCCGGGCTCGCCCTACTGCGACACCGGGTCGCACACCTGCAAGCAGTGCCTGAACGACGGGCAGTGCGACGACCACGACGCCTGCAACGGCAGCGAGACCTGCGTCGCGAATCACTGCACCCCGGGCACGACGCCGGACTGCGACGACCACAACGTCTGCACCACGGACTCGTGCGATGCGGCGGTCGGGTGCAAGCACGACAACAACACGGCGTCGTGCGACGACGGGGTGTTCTGCAACGGCAGCGACGTGTGCCAGAACGGCGAGTGCACGCACCGCAACGACGAATGCCAGCCGGGTCAGATC
>DASYQE010000182.1:0-6479 GCA_036005805.1 Candidatus Polarisedimenticolia bacterium
GTCAAGACGGGAATCAGCGCGTTCTTGAGCGCGTGCTTGAGCACCACGATCCGCTCCCGGAGGCCCTTCGCCCACGCGGTGCGCACGTAGTCCTGTCGCAGCACCTCGAGCAGCATGCCCCGCGTCAGCCGCATGATCCCCGCCGCCGAGGCGATCCCGAGAATGACCGCGGGCAAGACGAACTGGAGCACCCACGCGGCCGGACCCGCCGAGAGCTCGACGAACCCCGTCCGCGGAGTCCACCCCCACCAGATCGCCGGGAGTAGTGTCACCAGGATGGCCGTGACGAACGCCGGGATGGACAGGCCGAGGATCGCGATGCTGCGGGCGAAGAAGTCGAGCACGCCGTCCGGGCGGACGGCAGCGACGACCCCGACGGGAATGCCGATCAGGATCGCTACGCCCAGCGCCATGCCGCCCAGCGCCGCCGTCACGGGCAGGCGCCGTGTCAGCTCGGCGAGCACGGTCTGCCGGGTCCACAGCGACTCGCCGAGATGCCCGCGTCCCACCTCGAGCAGCCAGTGGACATACTGCACGTGGATCGGCCGGTTCAACCCGAGCTTCGCGCGCAGATCCTCGAGATCCTTGCCGTAGGCCTTCTCCTGCAGCATGAGCTGGACGGCGTCGCCGGGGATCAAGCGGGGGAGCGTGAAGACGATGAGCGAGGCGATCAGCAGCGACGGGATCGCGACCAGCAGTCGCCGGAGAACGTAGTTGCGCATGGCGGCGCCGGACGCCGCTCGACCCCCTCGGGGCGTCCCCTACTTGTCGATCCAGGCGGCCATCAGCCGCCCGCCATAGTCGAAGCCGTTGTTCGGCATGTAGTTCTTGATGTGCGCGTCCCACGCGGAGAGGATCTTGATCGATCCGTCCGGGCCGAACAGCGCCTGGTCCGCGAGGTACCGCTGGATGTCGAAGATGACCTGCTTGCGCTTGGCGACGTCGAACGTCCGTCGCTGGAGCTTGATCATGTCGATGAGCTTGGAGTCGTTGACGCCCCAGACGTTCAGCGGCTGGCCGGGCATGAACCAGCGGTAGAAGTACGCCTCGGGGTCGGCCCAGGCGCCGCGCAGCCCGAGGAACATGCCGTCGAACTTGCCGAAGATGGTGCTCGAGATGAATGCCCCGTACTCCTTGAGCTTCAGGTCGGCGTCGATGCCGGCCGCCTTCCAGTTCTTCACCGTGATCTGCACCGAATCGTCGAAGTCGGGCCCGTAGACCGTCGCGGGCGCCTCCACCGTGGTCTTGAACCCGTTCGGGTGCCCGGCCTCGGCGAGGAGGCGCTTGGCCTCGGCGGTGCTGAACTCGTAGAGCTTCTTGCCCTCGGGTCCGAGCTGATCGATCGGGATCGACCACTCGGCGAAGGCGGCGGGGACGATCGGGTTGGGCGTCCAGTGCCCCTGGGAGAAGGCGAGAGACTCGAACACCTCGGCCGTGTTGGTGGCGCGCGCCAACGCCCGCCGGACCCGGAGGTCGCCGAAGGGCGGGTTCGCGAGCTTGTAGCCGGTGGAGCCGCTGGTGAGCCAGGTGTACTCGGCGGTCTGCAGGCCGGGCTTCCGCTGCCTGGCCAGCGGCGCATCGAGCCAGCGCACGGCGTGCTGGTACTCGGGCCCGAAGTCGGTTTTCCCGGCGAGCCAGGTGGCCAGGCGCGAGGACGGGTCCTTGTCGATGAGCATGTCGACGCCATCCGCGTAGGGCAGCCCGGGGACGAAGTAGTTCGGGTTGCGCACGTAGACGATCTTGACGTTCGGCTCCCAGCGCTCGAGCATCCAGGGCCCGGTGCCGACGACGGACTCGACCTTCTTGAGGTCGCCGAACTTCTCCACGCATTCCTTGGCGATGATCCAGGTCGAGGTCGACGCGAGGAGGTCCAGGAACCAGGCGTTCGGCTCCTTGAGCGTGAACTTGACCGTGTACTTGTCGACGGCCTCGATCCGGTCCACGTACTCGAGCACCGGCTTGTTGGGATTGCCCGTGATCGTGAGGAATCGCTCGTACGTGTACTTGACGTCGTCGGCGGTCAGCTCGCGCCCGTTCACCGGCGGCTTGGGATGCCAGCGCACGCCCTTTTTGAGCTTGAAGACGTAGGTCGTATCGTTTTGCTGGGTCCACGACTCGGCGAGGTCGGGCTCGATCGGGTAGGTCATCGGCTTCACGGACGGCCCCGCCTTCACCTTCACGAGGCGGCTGTACACGAGGGAGAGCGGCACCATCGTCACGAACGAGATCGTCTGATGAGGGTCGAAGTGCAGCGGGTCCGCCAGGACCGTCAGGCGAAGCACTCCGCCCCGCTTCGGCGCCTGCGCCTCGGCGGGCGCCGCCGCGCCGTGTGACCCCGTGACCGCCAGGGCGAGCGCGGCACCACCGACCTTGAGGGCTTCGCGACGGGAAAGACCGTGATTCGCCGGTGTGCTCTCCATGACGTCCTCCCTTGGACGAAAGGTGCGTGTTCCACGCCAGGCGCCTCGGCCGCCGCTCCCGGCGGCATGCACGGCCTCGGGCGGAGCTTGCCTCAGTTACGGCAGGATACTGCTCCAGCGGCAGCACCAGTGTCAAGGACGCGATCACCCGGGGCAGGAGGACGCGTTCGCTTCCCCGGGCAACATGAGGCGGTCACCTGGCCGGTCGATTCAGGTCATCCTGAATCTTCCTTCGCACCGCCTCCGCGGCGGGCGCGCGCGGCGTCGATCCGCTGCTGACATCCGTGCCGAGTCGTTCGGACAACATGAGGGTGAGCATCTGTCCGGCGATCAGAATCTTCGGTACCACGTCGACTCCCGACACCTGAATGGCTTCGGCGAATCGATTCAGCACCTGCTGGGTCAACTGCAGCCGCGGACCACCGTAGGCGCGCACCTGCTCTTCGATCGCCATCGCCTGCGCGATGCCGACGCGCGCCGTTCGCTCGGCGTCGGCGCCCGCGATGGCCTGGATCTTCTTGGCCTCGCCTTCGCCAAGAATGCGGATTTTCTCCGCTTCCGCGGTCGCGAGCGTCTGAATGTGGGCGGCCTCCTGCCGCGATCGCTCGTACTCGGCCTTCCGCTGGTTCGACTGGATGTTGATCGACAGCTCCGATTCGGTGATGAACGTCTGCTGCTTCGCTCGAGACTCCGCCTCGCGAAGCTCCTTCTCCTTCATCGCGGCCTTTTCCTGGCGGGTGTAGGTTTCCACCTGCTCTTCCGCGATCTGCCTCGCGCGGAGCTGCGTTGTTCTTGAAGTACGCCGACACCATCGGGTCGAGCGTCTGCTCGACCAGCCGCTTGATATCGCCGAAGCGCTGGATCACGAGTGGAGCTTTCCGGTAGTCGATGTGGACCACCACCGAGAGCGGCAGCGACGGCTCGAACGCGTCTTTCGTGATCAGCGACACCTCGGACAGGTTCTCGTCATATTTGTGCGCGCCCGAGTCCGATTTGTTCCACTTCAGGATGAAGTTCGTGGTCGGGACGACCAGCACCTTGCCCGCGTAGGTGTTGAACGCGTACTTGCCCGGCAGCAACGGCTCGTTCCAGACGCCGCGCGTGTGCTTGTTGACGAGCTCTCCGTGCTTGTAGAAACGTGGCGACGACCAACGCAAGCGCGAAGAGGGCGACCAGCACCGACACGATGACTGAGAGGTCGAGCATGATCAATCATCCTTCCTGGAGCGGCGTCTGTCCTCTGTGCCAACGATAGGATCGTATCCCCGTCGACCCCGCACCGCGAAATCCGGAGGATGGGCAACACGGGCGATCGTGCTTCCGACGGGGCTACTGCTTGGCGTGCTCCACGGCATCCGCGTCCCTTGCGCGGGCAGGGCCTGGGCGGACGTTGCGGGAGAGGGTGGTTCCGTCCGCAGCCTATGCGGGAGCCGCGGCCGCCGGCTCACCGAGCGACAGCATCAGCCGATTCGCCCAGTTGAAGAACGCCGCGGCGTGGATGACGTCGGAGATCGCCAGATCGTCGAGACCGGAGCGACGGAGGCGGTCCACGTGCTCCGGCCCGAACGCGATCGGCGTGGCCGTCAGCGCGACCGAGGCCGCGACGATGGCGTTCCAGCGTTCCCCGAGATCGGCGGTCACGCCGTCGTCGAGCAGACGCTGCACATCGGCCTCGCGCTTGGAATACGTCGCCGCGTGTCGCGCATGCACCGAGGCGCAGTAGATGCACCCATTGGAGCGAGACGTCGCGGCGGCGGCGAGCTCTCGCTCCGCCCGAGGCAGGCCGGCATCGGGGTTGTAGAAGATGTCCTTGTCGGTTCGCGTCCGGGCCTCGAGCGCGTCCGGATCGCGCGCGAGCAGGCGGAAATACGGCGACTTCACGCGCGCGGCGTCCACGAGGCTCGCTATGTGGCGGGCGGTCAGCGCCTCTGCCATCAGCGGCTCGAGCCAGGGGAGCCAATCGAGCTGGGCCCGGGTGAAGGCAACCGGAAGCGTGTGGTCAGGCGGAACCAGGACCGTGTCGGGCATGTCGGGACCTCGCGTGTCAGGAGCGGCCGGCAAGGGTGCGCAATCCGGCGACCACCCGGATCTGGAAGGACAGGAAGGCGGCGATCTGGGAGAGCGTCACGATATCGGTCGTGGACCAGCCGGCGTCCAGCAGCGCCTGCAGTGCCGCCGGCGCGGCATCGCGCGGATGGAAGACGAGCAGGTGCATGTGCTCGAACGCCGTGGCGAGCCGCGGACCCAGCGCGCGGCGTGTGTCGGCGCTCACGCGATAGACCGGCCCGGCCGTATCCTCGCGACTCAGCGGACCCGCCGAGTAGCTGCCGTAGGGGCCTCGTGCCTTGGCGTCCGCGATGGCGGAGTCAACCGCTTTCCGAAGCGCTGCCGAGGCGCCGGTGGCGGCAAGGCCGGCGGCGTAGAAGGCCGCAATCTCCGCCCCTCCGTGCAGGCCGGTGACGAAGCTGCCCACTGCGAAGCGTTCCTGTGCAGTGACGTCGCCGGGAACCTCCGGCGCGAACAGGGCGCGGTAGCTCGCCTGCGCATGCGTACGTGCCTCGGGCCGACGCGCGCGGATCGCATCCAGGGGCGATCCCGGCGCAATTCCGACCAGGGCGTCGATCACGTCAGTGTCGGTGCTCGGCATGTTCATCGTCTCCTTCGGCTCACGCGACGCGCCGGATTCCCGCAGTGTCATCCCGCTCCCAGCCGAGCGCGGGGGCCACCACCTCGGCGACCAGCTCGATCGATCGCAGGATGAAGGGATGCGGTGGATCGATCGAATGCACCTGCACCGTGAAGTCGGTCGAGCGGGCGAGCGCGCTATCCGCCTGTAGCGAGGCGATCACATCGTCCGGTGTGCCGAGATGAACGTTGAAGGCGCCGATCAAGTCCCCCACCGATCCACTTGCGGCTGCGCGGCCCGTTCTGATCAGGCGCTCGCGCTGGCGCTCCAGGCCGGCTTCCGCGAAGCGCATGGCCTCGGTGCGGTCGTCGGCGACGAACACGGTGCGCGAGGCGAGGATGCGCGGCTCGCGGCCTTCGGGCAGCGCCGCCAGATAGGCGTCGATCATCGGGTTCTGGATCTCGGCCAGCGACAGGTCGGGAGCGTTGGCCGGCCGTGGCTGCGCGCGCGACAGCATCAGGCCGTCCCCCGCCGCCCCGGCCCGTCTGGCCCCATCCACCGTGAACGTCGCCTGCCAGATGCGCTCGACGAGGTGCGGCGTCGACGGATACAGCCGATCCCCGCCGGAAAGCGGCCGCCCTGCCCAGGCGTCGCGCAGTACCTGAAGGTGCCCGGCCAGCAGCGTCCCGCGCTCGGCGCTGTCCAGGCCGAACGCTTCGAACGCGGAGAGGTTGCCCCCCGGTCCGACGCCCACTTCCAGGCGGCCGCCCGACATCAGGTCGAGCACCGCGGCGTCTTCGGCCACCCGGATCGGCAGTTCCAGCGGCAGGGTCACGATCGCCGTGCCAAGGCGGATCCGCGATGTCTGCGCGGCGACCTGCGCCAGGAAGACAAGCGGCCCGGGAAGGCCGCCTTCGTCTTCATGGAAATGGTGCTGGGCGACCCAGGCCGAATCGAAGCCACACCGTTCGGCGTGGAGGATCTGCGCGGTCGCCAGCCGGTAGCGCTCGGCGGGATCTGCCAGATCGAGCAGGCGCGTGAAGAAGCCCAGGCGCTTCGGCACCTTCGCTGTCGTCATCAGCTCACGGGTAGGTAGTCGCGGCCGGCGGTGGTGAACACCCAGACAGTGTCCGAGATCTCCCGGACCACCGCAAGGTTATAGCTGACATGAAGGCCGGGGGGCGCCGCGCGCCAGCTTGACGGGGTTCCGTACGCCGGGGTAGGGTGCTGGTGCGCCCGCCGACCCAGGCGCCACATTGGAGAATCCGATGGCCAAGCCGATCATCTCCGCCGATTCGCACATCACCGAGGCGCCGGGCACGTACGTCGACCGCATCGACCGGCGCTTCCGCGACCGGGCGCCCCATGTCGTGCGCGACGCCAAGCGCGGCGACCTCTTCGTCATCGACGGCATGGACAAGCCCATCCCGATG
>DASYQE010000183.1:0-25015 GCA_036005805.1 Candidatus Polarisedimenticolia bacterium
GGGCGGCCACACATCAAGGTGGTGGGGTCGCTGTTGTGCTCGAGGCCCAGGGCGTGGCCGATCTCGTGGGCGATCACATTGCGCGCCACGTTGGGCAGGTTCATCGGCGGCTCGTCGAACCCGCGAATGCCCACGACACGCCGGGATCGACTCTCGGGCGGGCCGGTGAACGAGATGAAATCCGTGTCGGCCAGATAGACGGTGAGGTCGCCGGGAAGGTGCCGAAGGCTCGACGGGATGTCCACCGGGCCGCGCGGATGGTGGACGATGGACTGACTGAACGACTGCAGCGCCTCTTCGGGCACGGGCTCCACGAGATGCTCGACGGGACCGAGCCTGAATCCCGAGCCGAGCTCCTGGAGCGTCCTGTTCCAGAAGGCGACGGCTTCCTCGACGAGTTTCAGGCGCGGGTCATCCCGGGCGCTGATCACCACGACGCTCGGCACGCGCTGCCACCGCTCACCGAACTGCGCCCGGGTCGTGCCGACGGCGATTCCGGAGACGACCAGCAGCACGCAGGTGGTCGAAAGCTTCATCATCACCCGGCTGAACCGGTTCGGTTAGCATAGCCACTCGTCCAGGAGGACAGACTCTTGAGAGACACGACGAGAGCATGCCGTCTGCGATGGCTGGCGGCAACATGGCTGATTCTCATGGCGGGGCTTTTCTGTGAAAGGGCCCTCGCCGCCGCCCCCGACTTCAAGCAGGCGCGCGCCGAAGCCGAGAAGATCCTCGCGGACCTCGTCCACATCGACACCACCAACCCGCCCGGCAACGAAACGAAGGCGGCGGAGTCCATCCGCGACCTGCTTGCGAAGGAAGGGATCACGTCGCAGATCTTCGAGTCGGCGCCGGGGCGCGGCACGCTGGTGGCGCGGCTGAAGGGGAACGGGTCGAAGCGCCCGCTCCTTCTCCTCGGCCACCTCGACACGGTGGGCATCGAGCGCGACAAGTGGACCGTCGATCCCTTCGCCGCGATCATCAAGGATGGCTCCCTCTACGGTCGGGGTGCTTCGGACGACAAGGGGATGGATGCCGCCAACATCGAGGTCTTCCTGCTCCTCCACCGCCTCAAGGTGCCGCTTCTCCGCGACGTCATCCTGATGGCCGAGGCGGGCGAGGAGGGGACGTCGCAGTACGGCGTGGATTTCATGGTCGACAAGCACTGGGACGCGATCGACTGCGAGTACGCCCTCAACGAAGGGGGCGAGACCGACGTGATCGATGGGAAGGTCGTGTCGGTCGGAGTGGCGACGACCGAGAAGGTGCCGCGCGGGCTGCGTCTCGTGGCGCGCGGATCGAGCGGCCACGGGTCGATGCCGCGCCTCGACAACTCGGTGGTGCACCTCGCGGCGGCGGTCGCCAAGGTCGGCGCCTGGCTGCCGCCGATGCGTCTCAACGACACGACGCGGAACTATTTCCAGAAGCTGGCGACCATCAGCAGCGCCGACGACGCCCGCCTCTACACCCACCTCGACGACCCGAAGACGCAGCAGGCGCTGCGCGAGACGCACATCCGCCAGAGCTCGATGCTGCGGACCTCGATCTCGCCGACCATCATCAAGGGGGGCTTCCGCGAGAACGTCATCCCGGCCGATGCGGAGGCGACGCTCGACGTGCGCGCCCTGCCCGACGAGGACATGCCCGCCTTCATCGGCACGCTCAAGAAGCTGATCGACGATCCCGCCGTCGAGGTGCTGCCGCTCGAAGGCGGCCAGGCGCGACCTGTGACGCCACCGTCACGGCTCGACACCGAGCTGTTCAAGGCGCTCGAGGCCGCGCAGAAGCGCCGCTTCCCGACCGCCATCACCCTGCCGATCATGGTGACCGGGGCCACTGACTCGGCGCAGCTGCGCGCCAAGGGAGTGCAGGCCTACGGGCTGTCGCTGCCGGCGACCGAGGAGGACACGCACCGGGTGCACGGCAACGACGAGCGGCTGCGGCTCGAGGGACTGGAGCCGTTCATCGGGATGGTCTACGACACCGTCGTGCAGGTCGCCGGCACAGGGGCCGCTGCCCGCTGACGGGAAGAGGGGATGCGAGTGACGAACGATTCGACCCTCACGGTGAATCCCGGATTCGGCCCGCAGCCCATCGCTTACTTCGATCGCGACGGGAGCCGCACGCCCGTCCTGTTCGTGCACGGGCTCGGCAATGCCGCGTCGAACTTCGAGGACACGCTGACGGCCCGCCCCCTGGCCGGGCACCGGCTGATCGCGCTCGACCTTCCCGGGTGCGGCGCCAGTCCCTATCCCCGGACGACGCGGCTCGACATCGACGGCGTCGTGAAGGTCCTGGAGGCTTTCGTCGGGGCTATCGACCCGCCGCCGTTCCTCATCGTCGGCGCCAGCCTGGGCGGGCTCGTCTCCCTGTTGTATGCGGAGCGTCACCCGGATCGCCTCGTCGGCTTCCTGAACGTCGAGGGGAACCTGGCGCCGGAAGACTGCATGTTTTCCCGGCTCGTGGTGCCGCATCCCTACGAGGAGTTCACCCGGACCGTGCTGCCGGAGATCAAGCGCTCCGTCGCGGCCAGGACCGGACGCGGCTTCGCCAAGCACCTGGAGGTCCTGGATCGCGCCGATCCGCGCGCCTACTACGACTACAGCTTTCAGACGGTCGAGTATTCCGACAACGGACGCCTCCTCGAACGCTTCCTGTCGCTGCCGGTCCCGGTGCATTTCGTGTATGGATCGGTGAACCGTGGCCTGACCTACCTCCCTCGCCTTCGAGACTCCCGTTGCACGCTGACGGAGATCAGGGATGCCGATCATTTCCTCTTCTACGACGCCCCGGAGGCGTTCGCGGAGTGCGTGCGACGCTCCACCGGCGCCGGCGCATGTCTCGAGCCCGGACGGTCTTGAAATCCTTGCGCCACTGAATCTATAAGCTGCCTCATCACCGCTCGAGGGAGGGCCCATCATGAGGAACCGCGTGTTGACGGCGATCGTCCTTGCGGCGATCACCGGCCTGCCGGGATTCGCCCAGGGAACCAAGCCCCTCTACACCATCGAGATTCAGTCGGCGTCGACGAAAGCCGTCGACTATGCGGCCATGGGGGGCTCGGGGAAGATCGGCTTCCGCGGCACCGCCCTGGCCACGAACGCTTCGGGACAGGCGAAGGTGGCGAGCCAGGGCGGCGTCATGTCCGTCCAGGCCTCCTTCAGGAACCTGGAGCCCGCGTCGAAGTACGGGCCCGAGTACATGACGTACGTGTTGTGGGCCATTTCGCCGGAGGGCCGGGCGAACAACCTGGGCGAGGTGCTGCTCAAGAACGGCAAGGGGCAGCTCAAGGTGACGACGCGGTTGCCCATCTTCGCCCTCATCGTGACGGCGGAGCCGTATTACGCCGTCAGCCAGGTCGGCAACGTCGTCGTTCTCGAGAACACCGTGGAGGAGAAGGACGCGAGCCACACGGTGGCCGTGAACTACGATCATCTCCCGCGGGATCAGTACACCATCAACGTGGAACCCGCCGACCTCAAGGCTCCGGCGATGGACAAGAAAACCCCGCCGGATCTCGGCCAGGCGCGCCATGCCGTGAATCTCGCCCGGGCGGCCGGCGCCGATCAGTTCGCCGCCGATGCCTTCAAGAAGGCGCAGGACCTGCTGGCCCAGGCCGAGGCCACCCAGAACGACCCGAAGGGAAACAAGAAGAGCGTTGCGCCGCTGTCGCGCCACGCTGTGCAGCAGGCCGACGACTCGCGCCAGCTCGCCATTCGCGCCCAGGCCGACGAGCGGATCGCCGCGGAGAAGCGCGCCATGCAGGAAGCCGCCGCGGCCGAAAAGCGCGGCATCGAGGAGAGGGCGGCCGCCGATCGCCGGTCCCTGCAGGAGCAGGCCGCGGCGGAGCGGCAGGCGCTGGCGGAAAGAGCCGCCTCGGAGAAGCAGGCGATGACCGCCCAGGTCCTCGCGGCGGAGAAGGCCACTGCGGATGAGGCGAGCGCGCGCGCGGCGGCGCAGCAGGAGGCCGAGCAGGCGCGGCTCGCCGTGGCGAAGTCCGAACAGGAGCAGGCCGCGCTGCGCGCGCAGCTCCGCGAGCAGCTCAACGCCGTCATGAAGACGACCGACTCCGCGCGCGGACTCATCGTCAGCATGACGGGCCTTCTCTTCGAAACCGGAAAGTCGACTCTCGTCCCGAACGTCCGCGAGAACCTGGCCCGCGTCGCGGGGATCCTGCTGGGCCATCCGGGACTCGAGCTCGAGGTCGAGGGGCATACCGACAGCGTCGGCTCGGACGCCATGAACCAGACCCTCTCCGAGAACCGCGCCGCAGCGGTCCGGCAGTACCTGCTGGCGCAGGGCGTTCCGGAGGACTCCATCGTGTCGCGCGGGTTCGGGAAGACGAAGCCTGTCGCCACGAACGACACGGCCGAAGGCAAAGCCCAGAACCGGCGGGTCGAGATCGTCGTCTCGGGCCAGCCAATCGGAACCGACACTCACTGAGGAGACGGTCTTTGCGCCCGGTGGGGCGGCGCCGTCATCCTCAGGGCAGTCGATACGAGAGCACGCGGATGTCTCCTCTGCTGCCGCCGGCGACGATCATGTCTCCGGCGGGAGTGATCACCGGGGCATCGTTGAGCGTCTGGGTGGATTGAGGGTCCCCGGGATCGTAGACGGACGTCCAGATCCGCTGGCCCGTGGCGTCATAACCGCTCGTCCGCCAGGAGCCTGACTGGACATAGGCGGATCCGGAAGCGTCGACGGCGAGCGTTCCGAAGTTGCCGGCGACCGACCAGGACAGATCGCCGTCCGGCGTATAGCGAAGCAGGCCGGCGTTCGAAGTGACGAGGACGTTGCCCGAGCCGTCAACCGCCACATCGACGAACAGGACCTCTGTCGGCCTCGCATACACGGCCGTCCACAGCTCCTTCCCGGACGCGGCATCCACCTTGATCACCTGGAAACCGGGGCCGCCCGAGGAGTCGAACCCGGCAAGCACGACGTTGCCGTCGGGTCCGACGGCGGCTTTCTGGGCGAAGGCGATGGCTCCAGGCTTCCGGTAGTGCTTTTCCCAGACCCGGCGCCCGTCGGGATCGTAGCGGACGAGCCAGGGAGACTCACGGCCCAGGCCGCCGAAGTTCTTGTCCAGCTCGCCTGCGAGATAGATCGCGCCCGAAGCCGGATCGCGCACGATGTCGTAAACGGTCTCTCGATCTTGCTTGCCGAAGTCCTCATCCTGCCAGAGCACCTGGCCGTCGGCGTCGTAGGACACGATGAAGGCGCTGGTGAGCAGCCACCCCTCCGGCTGTCGAACCGATGTGGTGCCGCCGACATACGTTCGCTCCTCGTCATCCACGACGATGCCGGCCGGCATTTCGAAGCGGCCGGGTGAGTCATAGACCGCACGCCACAGCTCCACGCCGGCGCCCGAGACCTTCATCGTGTACGCCCCAAAGCCGTCCCTCCACACGACCACGATGTCGCCCGCACCGTCAACGGCCATGGCGATCTATCCCGGCGACTGCATCGATGCCGGAGTTGGTCGCAAAGAAATTCGACCAGATCACGGTTCCGGACGGGGCGAGCTTCGCGAGGCGAAGGCCGAACTTGCTCGAGCTGTACGAGAGCCCGCCGACGATGATGTCGCCGCCCGGATCGATCTCCACCTGGTTCGCATTTTCGAACTGGCCCGCGTCGTCGAGGATGGTCACCCAGGACGGGACCTGGCAGCGTGCTTCCGTCGTGGCCAGCAGAGCGAACACCGCCACCGACGCGACGGCGTACAACTGGATTGGGGGTCGGCGTCTCATCTGGACCTCCTCCGCCATGGTTCGTAGCTTGATTCTCGCGAGTATAGACCGCGAAAACGACGCGCGGTCAAATCCTATTCGGGGGCGAGGCGGCTCTTTGCGTCCGGCGGAGGACTACAATCCGCCCCATGAAGACAGCCGAGGTGGTGATCGTCGGCGCCGGGATCGTCGGGGCGAGCATCGCCTGGCACCTGACGCGCGCCGGGGCCCGCGGCGTGCTCATGCTCGACCGCGAAGAGCGACAGGGGCAGGGATCGACCGGCAAGAGCATGGGCGGCGTGCGCGCGCAGTTCGCCACCGAGCACAACGTCCGCATGTCGATGTACTCGATCCCGTTCTATGCCCGCTTCGAGGAGCACACCGGCAGCCCCTGCGGCTACAAGCCGCACGGCTATCTCTTCATGGCGACCGCCCCGAAGCACCTCGACTACCTGCGCACCAACCGGACACTGCAGGCGGCGCACGGTCTCACCAACGTGGAGGAGTGGACGCGCGAGCAGATTGTCGAGCGCCTCCCGCCGCTGCGGGCCGACGACATTCTCGCGGGCGCCTATTGCCCGACGGATGGGTTCGTCGATCCGTGGCTGGCGATGGAAGGCTTCACCAACGCCGCACTCCGCCAGGGAGCCGAGCTCCTGCGCAGCGCCGAGGTCACCGCGATCGACGCGCGCTCCGGCCGCGTCACGGGCGTGCGCACGACCGCCGGGGACATCGCCGCCCCCGTGGTGATCAACGCCGCCGGCGCGGCCGCGGCGCGCGTCGCCGCGCTCGCCGGCGCCTCCCTCCCGGTCAAGCCCCTGCGCCGGATGCTGTGTCCCACCGAGCCGTTCCCCGCCATCCCCGGGAACAGTCCCATGGTGATCGACATGAGCGACGGGTTCCACTTTCGCCCCGAGGGGCGCGGACTGCTGCTGGCGTGGACCGACCCGCAGGGAGCGTCGAGCGACGAGCCGATCGTCGATCCCGGCTTCGTCGAGCGCATCCTGACGCGGGCCGTATCGCGCGTCCCATCGTTCATCGACCTCGCCGTCGATCCGCGCAAGACCTGGGCGGGCCTGTACGAGATGAGCCCCGACCACCACTGCATCCTCGGGCCCGCGCCGGAGGTCGAGGGGCTCTTCTACGCCAACGGCTTCAGCGGCCACGGCGTCATGCATGCGCCCTCCACCGGGAAGATCCTCTCCGACCTCGTGACGACCGGGCGGACGGACGTGGTCGATGCCGCGGCGCTCTCGGTGCGCCGCTTCGCCGAGGGGCGGGAGATCCACGAGAGCGCCGTCCTGTGAGGATCAATATGTCCGGCCCGAAAACGATGCGCAGCGGCCCGGTCCCACGCGTTGGCCTCCTTTTGATCCTGGCGCTCGCGTGGACCGGCCCCGTTCTTGCGGCGGGAGCGTTCGTGAATCCCGTGGCGCTCCAGAAGAGCGACTGCGAGGAGGCCCCGGGGGACGCCGCGCTGACCGGGCACGCGCTGTTCAGCTATCGGATCGAGACGACCGGGCAGGTCGGGGCGATCCAGCTTCTCTACGCCGACGTGCAGCCCGCCGATCGCAAGGCGGGATACCTGGCGGGGGTCACGCGGTGCCTGGAAAAATGGAAATATCGTCCGGCGACCGTGAACGGCATTCCTGCGTCCGTCATCATGAACGTGGCGTTTCACCACTTTCCCCCCGCGACCGGCGATGTCGAGAAGGTGTCGATGCCGGACGGGAAGCCCGTGGCGGTCTCGCTCCTGAAGCAGGTCCGCACCGCGACCCTGGCGTACATGGACTCGCTGCTGAAAGATCGGAAGCCCAGGGAGTCGAAAGGTGACGACTGGGTCGTGCGAACCGACCTGCCGAAATCCGCCCTCGACGATGTGCAGGGCGCCATCGAGTTCGCGCGGCGGGTGTTCGATGAGGCATTCCCCGGTCCAGGGGGCCAGGCCGGTGCGCAGGGCGTGACCGTGGTCCTCTTCAAGGATGAGAAGGATTACCAGCACCTCTCGGCCTTCGACAACTTCATTCCCAACCGGGCGCCGATCGCGGGTCAGTACGATTCCGAGTTCCGGATGATCTACTCGGCGCTCGGATCGATGCCGATGCCGATCTTCGCGCGGACGGTGGCGCACGAAGCGACGCACCACTTCGCCGCGCAGCGCCTCTCCGGCCCGCAGGGCCGGATCCCCCGATGGCTCGGAGAGGGGATCGCCCAGTTCGTCGAGTGCGCCCGGATGGCGAAGCCGGGCCGGGTGCGGCTCGAGGCGCTCGACCGCGGCGTGGCGGAGCAGTCGGCCTTTCTCATGGTCCGGGCCGAGGCCTACACGGGCTCCTTCATCTACCAGAAGCGCGCGGAGGACGCGCTGTCGAACCTGCAGGAGAACCTGGGCAGCGTCGATGTCGCGGCGCTCGTCGATGATCGCCTCGAGGAGCACTTTTTCGGCGAGGGGGCGCTCACGCTGTACGACGTGTCGTGGCTCCTGGTGCACTACATGATGAACGGCGACGGCCGCCAGCACCGTGAGGCCTTCCGCAAGTGGGTGATGGACACCGGCGCGCCGAAAAACGCGGAGACCCTCGCCGCCGCGACCGGCATCCCGACGCAGGATCTCCCTGGTCGTCTGGGCACGTATCTGGCGCAGATCAAGTGAGCGCCAGAGAAGATTCCCGGGACGGACCCGGCAGGCCGGGTATGTCGGTTACGCCTGGTTCAACCTTGGCATGGTCAGCGCCCCGAAGCTGGGAGACACGCGCGCACGCGAGGCCCTGGCTGGACGCTCGCACACGACCCGGATCTGCAGAGCGTCCGGAACGACCCCGGGTTCAGAGCGCTGCTGGAGAAGCTCGATCCGACGAAGTGAGTCGGGACCTGCGGGGAGCTAGCGGAGTCCCACGATGCCGCGGACGGAGTCGAGCAGCTTCGCCGGGTCGTAGCCGACGCCGTCCTTGAAGACGATGTCGACCTTTTCGATGTCGTTGATGTTCGCCGACGGATCGCCGCGAAGCACGACGAGGTCGGCGGCCTTGCCCGGCGCGAGCGAGCCGATCGAATCCGCTTTGCCCTCGAAGGTCGCGCCGTTCAACGTCGCGATGCGGATCGCTTCTGCCGGCGTGAAGCCGGCTTCGACCAGCAGCTCCACGCCGCGCTGATCGCCGAAGCCGGGCAGCGTCCCGCCGATGCCCGAAGGGTCCGGTCCGGCCAGCAGCAAGCCGCCCGCCTGCACGAACGCATGCTCGAGCTCCATTTCCTTCTTGAGGATGGCCGCGAAGGGGTTCTGCGGATTCGAGTGCACCTGCACGCGCGCGGTCAGGTAGTTCGACCGCGCTTCCGGCAGCATCGCATCCAGGACGCGCTGCCGCAGCGGCGGGCGGCCCGGCACGAACTGCTCGAACACCGGAAGGGTGGAAGTGATCGCCACGTGGTGCTCCACGAGCGTCCGGAACAGGTCCTTGACCTGCGGGCTGTTGCCGTCCAGGCTCGCCAGCGCCGCGCCGACGGCGACCATGCCGCCGTCCGGACACTCATCGGGTTTCTTGTCCGCGAGGAACTCCGTGTCCATGATGAACCCGTGCTCGATGTTGTCGATGCCCGCTTCTGCCGCCTCGCGGAAGCCCACGCTGCACAGGTGCCCGGTGATCTTCAGGTGCCGCTTGTGCGCTTCCTCCGCCGCGGCGCGCAGCTCCGCACGCGTGATGTGCATGTACGCCTTGAACGAGGTCGCGCCGCTGTCCGCCCAGAAGTTGACCATGCGCCGTGCCTCGTCGGGCCCGCTGAGCTCGTGCATCTGCGGCAGGAAGCCTCCCGCGCCTTCGAGAAAGGGCGCGGTGACGTCGAGCTTCGGCCCGGGTGACTGCCCCGCATCGATTAGGCGCTTGAGATTCAGCTCGGCGTAGGGCTCGATGCTGCCCGTCGTGCGCAGCGTCGTCACGCCCGCGGCCAGGTAGAGCCGCGGCGCGCTGAAGGCGATCGGGTTGATCAGCTGACCCGGAGCCGCCGAGGACTGATCCGCCGTGTAGTGCAGGTGGTTGTGCATGCCGACGAGCCCCGGGACAACCGTGGAACCGGTCAGATCCAGCATCCTGGCGTCGCCGGGCGCCTTCGTCGTCGCGCTGTCTCCGATCGCCGCGATCCTGCCGTTCTGGATGACCACCGCCTGATCCGGCCGGGCCACCGCCCCCGTGCCGTCGATGACCCGCACGTGGTTGAGGACGATGACGGGGTCATCGACCTTGACGAAGGCTTTGACCTCAGGCGCGAGAGCCGGCGGCGCCGCGACGGCGCGCTCGAGGCCGGCGAGCGCCAGGACGATCAGGATGACCCGCGCGAACCTGTTTCCGACGAGCGTCATGCCGCTCTCCGCTGAAACTGATGGAGATAACGCGACGATCGGAGAGAAGGTTGCGGGAATGGCTGCGCCGCTGGCCGATTTCGACGGTGACGGTGTCCTGAACGACGGCGACGGACTGTATCGGAGAGGCCTGCGACCCGGCCTGGCCTCTCCCGACCCGGCGTAATGCTTAGGCGGGGGCGCTGCGCGCTCCGTACTCGGCCAGCGCGCGATGGACAAACGACACCGCGATCGATCCCTCACCGACCGCCGACGCCACGCGCTTGATGTTTCCGCGCCGAACGTCGCCCACGGCGAACACGCCCGGACGCGAGGTTTCGAGCAGATAGGGCGAGCGTTCGAGCGGCCACTGGGCAGCAGCCAGATCTTGGTGCGTCAGGTCCGGTCCGGTCTTGATGAAGCCATTCTCGTCGAGCGTGACACGGCCATTCAACCAACCGGTATTCGCCTCGGCCCCGGTCATCAGGAACACGTGCCTGATCTCGTGGCTCGTCGAGGCGCCGGTGCGATCGCGCCACTGAACAGATTCGAGGTGCCCGTCCCCTTCAAGAGCCGCAATCTCGGTGTTCGTTCTGATCCGGATGGTCGGGATGTCCTCGATACGGCGGACCAGGTACCGCGACATGCTCGCTGAGAGAGTGCTGGACCGCACCAGCAGATGAATTCGACTCGCGGTCTGCGCCAGGAACACCGCGGCCTGACCGGCCGAGTTCGCCCCGCCCACCACGATGATCTCATCTCCGGCGCAGAGCTGTGCTTCCATGAAGGTCGCGCTGTAATAGACACCTGTCCCTTCGAAGCGCTGGAGATTCGCGAGCGCCGGCTTCCGGTAGCGGGCCCCGGTGGCGATGATCACGGTGCGCGCCCGCAGCGACGTGCCGTCGTCCAGGCTCACGCCGAAGGGCAGTCGCTCGCACGCCAGCTCCGTGGCGCCTTTCGCGATCATGACGTCAGCGCCAAACTTCCGGGCTTGGGCATAGGCACGTTCGGCCAGGTCCCGGCCAGAAATCCCCATTGGAAATCCAAGGTAGTTTTCGATATTCGAGCTCGAGCCCGCCTGGCCTCCGGGCGCACTGCCCTCGAGGACGAGCGCATCGAGTCCTTCGGAAGCCGCGTAGACCGCGGCCGCAAGACCAGCCGGTCCGCCGCCAACGATGATGAGGTCGCGCAGGTGATCCCTGTCGATGCGCACGTTGAAGCCGAGACGGTCGGCGATCTCCTGATTGCTTGGCCTCCTGAGCACGGCTGAGCCGCGGCAGATCAAGACGGGCACCTCGGAGCGGTCCACGTCAAAGCGATCGAGCAACTCCCGCACCTCGGCGTCACGGTCAAGGTCGAGAGACTTGAAGGGGTGGCCGTTACGCGTCAGGAATTCTTTGATGCGAAGCGTCGCGGCGGAGCGGCCGGAGCCGATGAGCAGTGCGTCGCCAATCCCCTGCGCGACCATGGCGATCCGTCGATGGAGCAACGCCCTCATCAGCACTTCGCTGATCTCGGGGTCTGTCTGAATGAGGGCATGCATCTGATCACGTGTCAGCTGGACGACTTCGCCCGATTCCCTGACGCTGAGACGCATCTGCGCGGGGCGACCGAGGATCATGCTGACGTCACCCGTGAACTGAGCGGGACGGAGAACGGCGACAAGAAGGTCGCCGAGACCAGACGGGCGAATGACCTCGATCTCACCCGCCTGCAGCACAAAGAATGGCACATCCGTCTGGCCGCCTTCGATCAAGAGTTCTCCGCGAGTGACGGGACGAGTCACTCCGAGGGAGGCAATGCGGGCGATCTGGGCAGAGGTCAACGTCGGAAACATGAGCGCCGCATCCGGGGCGCTCGTGAGCGGGGTCGACCCGATGGGCTCTGTCCGCATGTCACGCACCTTGGACGCTGAGGTCCTGGCTTCCAAGCGCTGCTAGTAGGAGGGGGTGAAGTACATCGCGATGGCAGCCGCGGCCAGCGCTCTCCCCCGGTGCAATTCGCGCTCGGCTTCCAGCCAGTCGTCGAGGGCTCGCCCGTCCTGGCACCCACGCTCCAGGAACTTGCGATAGGCAAGCGTCGCAATGTCCTGGTGCGCCGCATGCGGCTCTTCTCTTTTCATGCGTTCCTCCCTCTTGTCGATTGGGGCACGGGCTGGCTGAGCCAGTCCTTGAAACGCGTCCCGCCGAGTCGCGCATCGTCGTTGGGGACGAGCGTGCGTTCGGTCAACTCCGCACCGTAGTAGAGCGCGCCCGGATCGGCGACGACTTCACGCCGATCGTTCCGGGCGGCGAGGCCGAGTCGAATCAGGTCGTTGAGACGGAACTGTTCGGGCCCGGCCACTTCGATCATGGCTTTCGCGGGCTTGGCCACCGCGATCCGCGCGACCGCGGCCGCGACGTCATCGGCCGCCATCGGCTGGATGAGGACGGGTGCGAGGCGAACCCGGTTGCCGTCGGTGGCGGCAGCGGCGATGCTCGTGACGAACTCGAAGAATTGCGTCGCGTGGACGATCGAGTAGGGGATCGAGGAGGCCTTGATCAACTTCTCCTGGGCCAGTTTCGCGCGGAAGTAGCCGCTCTGGGACAGGCGCTCGGTTCCCACCACCGACAGGGCCACATGATGTCCCACCCCGGCTTCCGCTTCCGCCGCGAGGAGGTTGCGGGTCGAGGTCTCGAAGAACGCCAGCGCCGCCGCGTCCTCGAACGAGGGAGAGTTCGACACGTCCACGACCACCGACGCGCCTCGGAGGGCATCGGCCAGGCCGGCTCCCGTGAGGGTGTTGACGCCGGTGGCGGGCGACGCGGCCACAGCGTCGTGCCCCTCCGCGCGCAGCCTGCTGACGAGCTTCGATCCGATGAGTCCGGTGCCGCCGATCACGACGATCTTCATGGTGCCTCCTTGGACCGCGTGTCCGTGATCCGATCCCGCGCGCCTGCCGCGCGGGGAGTTCCGCCGAGGCGCACGTGCGCCGGCTCGCAGCCGAAAAGCCCGTTGATCTCGGCGTACGGAGTCAGATCGGCGAGTCCTGTGAAACTGCCGTGCGACCTCAAAGTCTGCGCGGCGCGCATGAACGCGGTCCATCCCGCAAGGGCGAGAGCCCCGCCGACGCTGATGCGCCGGACACCGAGTGCCGCGATCGCGCTCACACCGAGCCCGAGGTCGCGGACGACGAGAAGGTTGAATGGTTTCGGGTAAACCGCTTCCACGAGGGCCTTGATTTCTTCGGGCTTCTGCGGACCTGGCGCAAAGAGCACATCGGCGCCGGCTTGCGCGTACGCCTGAAGCCGCCGCACCGATTCGCGGAAGGGATCGGGGTGGCCGACGTGGTAGCACTCGGCTCGCGCGGTGAGCAGGACTCCGCTGCCCGATCGATCGATGGCCTCGCGCGCCGCCCGGACGCGCTCGACCGCAAGCGGCAGCTCGTAGAGCGGAGACACTGGGTCCGCTCGGGCATCCTCCACCGACAGCCCCGCGACCCCGGTCGCCACACAGCGAGTCACGCTCTCGGCCACGTCCGAGGGGTCCTGCCCGTAACCCGAGGAGAAGTCGGCATTGACCGGGACGTCGACCGCCGCCGCTATCTCGGCGATGTTCGCCAGAATCCGGTCGCGGGAGACGGCCGCCTCGGAATCGGGCAGCCCCTGGGAGAACGCGAAGCCGGCGCTCGTGGTCGCCAGCGCCGCGAAGCCCAGGTGCTGAAGATATCGCGCCGATCCGGCGTCCCACGGATTCGGGATGACGAAGCAGCCCCGCTCGTGAAGGGCGCGGAACGCGTGACGACGGGCGCGAAGCGCCGCGTCCCCGTCCGAGATGGCGTGTTGCGGATGGTCCATGGTCGCCTCCCGAGGCATCCTCGGTCGTGGTCAGTGAACACCGGGGCGGCGGCGCGAGGTCCTCGACCACCGAGACGCACCGGCCTCGGCCGCCGCCCTGATGCATGCGTGAGTGCGCCGCGTCACTCCTCGAACGGACCGTTCATCAGGAAGTCCACGGTCGACGGCGGCCGGTAGCCGGCCACGAAGCGTGAGCCGAAGTCGCGCGCGAAATTGTCGTAGGTGGTCTGCGGCTTGGTCCTGATGATGCCGCAGACCGAATCCGTGAAGCGCCGCTTCATGTCGAGGCGTGGGAAAGCGGCGAGAACGTCCCTCATCTCCGCCGGCGGGATCCGATCGTACTGGGGCCCGCCAAAGTCGAGGACGATGCCGGCGGTGCAGAGCGCCACCTCCGCTTCCTTGTAAAGGGCGAGCGATGGCGTCGAATTCAACGCGACGGTGTCCCAGATCAGCTGGCCCCGGCGGTCGTCGAGGCCCTCCCCGCGCGCGAAGGCGCGCGCGGCGTCGGCGCCTTCGATCTCGAAGCGTCGGGGGCCCGTGAAGCCATGGGTGAGCCCCAGGTCGTGCAGCAGGGATCCCACGGCGACGACTTCCGCGTCATGGGGGGTCCCGTCCAGCTGTCCGAGCCGGGCCGCGAAGAGCCAGGATCGGACGGCGTGGTTGAAGAGAAAGGCTTCGGAGTGGGTCCTGGCGAAGTCCAGCGCGCGACTGACGAGCGGGGTGTCGACCACCGTGACCCCGCCCAGGACCCGGGTCTTTTCGCTCAGGATCGCCGGCCGGGCCGTGGTCGACATGGTCAGCGCGTCCCCTTGAAGAAGGCGAGCAGCTCCGCGTTGACCTGATCCTGGTGCGTGGCGGTGATGCCGTGCGGCGCGCCCGGGTAGTAGACGTCCTTCGCGCCCGGGATGAGCCGGGCCGATTTCTTCGCGGAGTTCTTCACCGGGACGACCTGGTCGTCCTCTCCGTGAAGGACCAGAGTTGGCACGTCGAACCTCTTGAGATCCTCGGTGAAGTCGGTCTCGGAGAAGGCCTTGACGCTCTCGTAGGCGTTCTTGAGGCCGCTCTGCATGCTCCAGGTCCAGAACTGGTCGAGCACGCCTTGCGAGACCTTGGCGCCGGGCCGGTTGGCGCCATAGAACGGAACCGCGAACTCCTTGTAGGCCTGCGAGCGGTCCTTGGCGAGGCTCGCACGGATGCCGTCGAACAGCTCGATGGGCAGCCCCTCGGGATTCGCGGCCGTCTTCAGCAGGAGCGGCGGCACCGCGGCGATCAGGACGGCCCTGACGACCCGGCTCGTTCCGTGGCGGCCGATGTAGCGCGCGACCTCTCCGCCTCCGGTGGAGTGGCCCACCAGCGTGACCTGCTTGAGATCGAGGGTCTCGATCACCGCCGCAAGATCGTCGGCATAACCGTTCATGTCATTGCCGGACGAGGCCTGGCTGGACCGACCGTGGCCGCGCCGGTCGTGCGCGACCACGCGGAAGCCGTTCTGCGCGAGAAAGAGCATCTGCCCGTCCCACATGTCGGCATTCAGAGGCCAGCCGTGCGAGAACGTCACGACGGGGCCCTTGCCCCAGTCCTTGTAGTAGATCTGCGTGCCGTCCTTGGTTGTGATCGTGCTCATGGTGAGTTCCTCCATCGCGTCGCAAGCATCGTTGGGAAGCGTTGTCGGGAAGCCCCCCAGAGCACATGGCATGCCACGGGAGTTGCGGCCGCGTTCATTGACGGGAGGGCCGCGGCGGGCGCGCGCATCGTCACGATGCGTCGTGAGGTGACGAACGTTCGTGAGCGCGGCTGACGAACGGTCGTCAGCGGTCGCGGTGGAAGCCTAGTGCTGCCGCTCGATGCCGAAGCGCTTGAGCCGCGAGGTGAGGGTCGTCGGCTTGACGCCGAGGAGCTCGGCGGCGCCGCCGCGGCCGGAAATCTTCCAGCCGGATTGCTCGAGGGCCGAGAGGAGGTTGTCGCGTTCCTGGCGGGCCAGCTCGTCCCGCGATAACACCCTGGTCCCGGCCGGTTTCCCCGGTGCCTCCACGACGTCAGCCGGAAGTCGCGCCTGCGCGACGCGATCGACAGGCCCGCCGGCGCCGAGCACGCGGTCGATCCGGAGCGGCCCGCTCTGGGACAGGATGACGGCGCGCTCGATCACGTTGCGCAGCTCCCGGATGTTCCCCGGCCAGTCGTAGGCCGTGAGCTGCTCCAGGGCCCGGTCGGTCAGCTGCACCTCGGGGAAGTTCAGCCGGCTCGCCGCAAGCGTCAGGAAGTGCGCCGCCAGCAGCCCGATGTCTTCCGGACGGCGGCGCAACGGCGGCAGCTCGATGGGAAACACCGACAGCCGGTAGTACAGGTCGCGCCGGAACCGGCCCGCTTCGCATTCCTGCCTGAGATCCTGGTTCGTGGCGGCGATCACCCGTACGTCGAGCTGTCGCACAAGGTTTTCTCCCACGCGCTCGATCTGCTTCTCCTGCAGCACGCGCAGCAGCTTGCTCTGGAGCGCGAGGGGGATTTCGCCGACCTCATCGAGGAAGATCGTCCCCCGGTCGGCCAGTTGGAACCTCCCGACCCGGTCGCGCAGCGCCCCCGTGAAGGCCCCCCGCACATGTCCGAAGAATTCGCTCTCGAACAGATCGCGCGGGACGGAGGCGCAGTTGACCGTGACCAGCGGCCGGTCGCGCCGCCCGCCGCGTTCATGAATCGCGCGCGCGGCCAGCTCCTTGCCCGTCCCCGATTCGCCCGTGAGCAGGACCGTCGTGTCGGTCCGGGCCACCATGTCAACCTGCTGGAGGACTTCCTGGAGTGCCTGGCTCCGTCCGACGATCTCCCCGAACGCCAACCCTTCCTTCACCTGTTCGTGGAGGTAGGCGTTCTCCATCTCCAGCTGCTTCCGCAGTCGATCGAGTTCCTCGAAGACGCGCGCGTTCTCGATCGCGACGGCAGCCTGGTTGGCGAACATCCCGAGCCAGGCGAAGGCTCGTTCATCCAGGGGCTCGCGGGTGAACGTGGCGAGCACACCGAGCACCTGGCCGCGGGAGATGAAGGGATGCCCGGCGAAACTGCGGATCCCCTCGCGACGGACCCACTCGGGTCGCGCGACGAGCTCTCGCTCCGACGCGATGTCCGCGAACAGCAGGGGTTTCCCCGTCGCGCCCACCAGCCCGACCTTGAAGGCGCTCTCGGGGATGCGGCGAAAGCCGCCCTGGAGGGACGACCAGTCTTCGCCCGGTGAATGAGCCGGTGTCCCGGCGCTGGCGACCAGATGGAAACATTGCGTGCGATCGCGGCAGCTGGCGCTCAGGAAACAGGAATCGCAGATGTCGCCGGGCAATCGCAGCCAGATTCGCGCCAGGGCGACGCCGGGGTGGGTCGCCAGACCTCGAACGATGGTCTGGAGAACTCCCTCCACCGTCCGTTCGGCGGCGACGGCGACTGCGAGGCTCAGGAGTCGATCCGCTTCCATGGTGCGAGCCACGACCCACAGCGACGGGCGGATTGGGAATCTGAAGGTGGGATTCTGAGCCCGCCAGGCGGCTTCGTCAACCCGAGGTGCGCGGAAGGGCAAGCGGGGCGTGGTCCATGGCCGCTCGGCCGGGACCAGACAAGTGAGGATTGCGTGACGGTCTCGGGTCGTCGTTCCGAAACGCAAAACATCCGTGACCGTTGTCCCCGTGAAGGACTGCGGCACCACGTTCGGCCCCAACAGGCGTTTCGGGGGAGAATCACCGCGTGAGCCGGCTGCCGATCGTCCATCTCGCGCGCCACGGCGAGACCGCCTGGAGCCTCACGGGCCGGCACACGGGGCTGTCCGATCTCCCGCTGACCGAGCGGGGCGAGCGGGACGCGCGGCGGCTCGCCGGGAGGCTGGCGGGGCTGACCTTCGCGCGCGTCTTCAAAAGCCCGCTCGTGAGGGCCTCGCGGACCTGCGAGCTGGCAGGGTTCGGCGGTGTTGCCGTCGTCGACAGGGACCTCGTCGAATGGGACTACGGTGAGTACGAGGGGATCACCTCGGCTCAGATCCGCAAGACACGCCCCGACTGGGATCTGTTCCGGGACGGCTGTCCGGGAGGCGAGACGCCGCGGCAGGTCGCCGCGCGGGCGGACCGGGTCATCGAGCGCATCCGGGCGGCCGAGGGCGACGTCCTGGTTTTCTCGAGCGGCCACTTCATCCGCGTGTTGGCCGCCCGCTGGATCGGGACCGGTGTCCCGGTGCCCGGCCGCAAGTTCATGCTGGCGACGGCGAGCCTCAGCGCCCTCGGCTACGAGCACGATCTTGCGCACCCGGTGATCCGTCTCTGGAACGACGATCACCATGTCGGGGACTGAGAAGAAGCCCGTCACGGTCGAGGGCATCCTCAGGGTCTATGTCACGCTCACCTGTCTTTCGACCCTCGCGGCCTCGTTCATCTGGGGGATCAACACCCTCTTCCTGCTCGACGCGGGGCTGAGCGTCACGCAGGCCTTCGCGGCGAACGCCTTCTTCACGGCGGGCCAGGTGCTGTTCGAGGTCCCGACCGGTGTGGTGGCCGACATGCGCGGGCGACGCGTCTCCTACCTGCTCGGCGCCGCCACGCTGTTCGTCTCGACGCTCCTTTATCTCCTGCTGTGGCGGACGCACGGGCCGTTTCTGGCCTGGGCCCTCGTCTCCATGCTTCTGGGTCTCGGCTTCACTTTTTTCTCCGGGGCGACCGAGGCGTGGCTCGTGGACGGCCTGAAGTTCGCGCGCTACGAAGGCACGCTCGAGGCGGCGTTCGCCCGGGGCCAGATGGCCACGGGAGCCGCCATGCTCACGGGGACGCTGACCGGCGGAGTCGTCGCCCAGTTCACGAACCTCGGCGTGCCTTATCTCTTGAGGTCGGTCGTGCTCGGCCTGACGTTCGCGGTGGCGCTGCTGTGGATGCGTGATGTCGGCTTCACGCCGGAGCGCAGCGCATCGATGCCAAAGGAGATCCGGCGCATCCTGCGAGCCACGCTGCAGCACGGCTTCCGCAACCCCCCGGTGCGCTGGCTGATGCTCGCCGCGCCGTTCCAGGCCGGGGTCGGGATCTACGCCTTCTACGCGATGCAACCCTTTCTTCTCGAGCTCTACGGACGCAAGGGATCGTACGCGGTCGCCGGGCTGGCGGCATCACTCGTTGCGGGGGCGCAGATTCTCGGAGGCGCCGTCGTTCCTCACGCCGGCAGGATGTTCCGCAGGAGGACGACACTGCTCATCGCGGGGTCGGTGACGAGCGCTCTGGCGCTGGCCGCCATCGGGCTCGCGCCGGGTTTCGTGACGGCCCTGGCGCTTCTGGGAGCGTGGGCGATCGTGTTCGCCGCCGTGATGCCCGTCCGCCAGGCGTTCCTCAACGGTCTGATTCCGTCCGACGAGAGAGCGACGGTCCTCTCGTCCTACAACCTCCTCGGCTCCTCGGGGGGCGTCCTGGTCCAGCCGGCTCTCGGGCGGGCCGCCGACGTGTGGGGCTACGCGACGTCGTATCTCGTCGGCGCCGGCATCGAGATCCTCGCGCTGCCCTTCGTCCTGCTGGCGCGGCGCGAGCGCGCCCCTTCGGACCCGATGCGGCAGGATGTGTCCGGAGATTCCTGACGTCCGAGTCATGCATCGACCCGATTGTGAGCGCGGAAGGAGGTGGCTAACGTGGAATGCTTCATGCAAGACCGTCAACCCACCATCGAGGAGAGAGGGGAATGGCTCGAGAGGCGTCCGTCCGGCACCGGGCCAGATGGAGGTCCTTCCGGGCGGCACTGGGGGTGTCTCTCGTGGCAGGCACCTTCGGCGGGATCCCGCGAGTGCGGGCGCAGGACGCCTACATCCCCAACCAGGGGAGCGACAACATGACCATCGTCAACAGCCGCGATTTCTCCGACCGGATCACCGTGAGCGTGGGAGACGAGCCGCACGAGAGCGCCGCGACGCACGATGCCCGCTACGTCTTCGTGTCGAATCGCGCCGCGGGAACGATTGCGGTCTTCGACACGACCACGCGCACCGAGCTGGACACCGACGGAAACGCCGCGAACGGCACGACGCGCATCGTCGCCGGGCTCCAGCCGCACGGCCTCGCGGTGACCCCCGACGATCGCACCCTCTTGGTGACCAACGACGGTTCGGACGACGTCTCCGTCGTCTCGATCGCCGCCCTCCGGGTGATCGGCACCGTCCCCGCCGTCGGCGACGGGCCGCACATGATCGCGATCACACCGGACGGCCGGGAGGCCTGGACGGGAAACATCGACGGCGGGGACGTCTCCATCCTCGACGTGGCTCTGGCGATCGCGGACCCGGCCCACGCCGTCCTCTGCCGGACCCCGGGCGGATCGGGCTCCGCCTGCCGCATCCCGGCCGGCCAGGGTACCGAGGGAGTCACGTTCACCCACGACGGCAAGACCGCCTACGTCGCCAGCGGCAGCAGCGGCACCGTCACCCTGATCGACGTGAAGACTCGCCAGGTGATCCGCACGCTCTCGATCTCCGGCTGGCCGCTCCGCGTCGCGGTTCGGCCCGACGGACACCGCGCCTACGTGTCGCAGTTCAGCGGGACCTCGATCGTGGTGATCGACACCGCGACGGGTCTGATCGTGCCCGGCGAGCAGATCACGGGTGTTGTCGACAGCCTCGGGATGGACTTCTATGCCGAGGGGACCGCGATGTTCGTCGGGAACTTCGATGCGTCGATGGTCACCGTGATCCCGCTGCCCGACACCGGCGCGCGGCAGTTCATCCCGACCGGCAGCAAGCCCGATTCGGCGCTCCTGCTCCCGGAGGAAGTGCGCGGGGTGCGGATCGGATCCGACCGGGCGACCCTGACCTGGGATCGCAAGTATGTCGCGACGGCGTATCACGTCTACCGCACGATCGGGACGGTCGCCGGGTCCTCGTTCCAATGCGCCAGCACCCCCGACCCGGACCCGTCCGACACGACCTACGTCGACCCCGACCTGCCGGTGCCGGGCCAGCTGTTCACGTACACCATCGCCATCGTGCAGGGAGCCCGCGAAGGGATCCTCGGATTCACGAGCGACGGCGTGCTGCGCCAGAGGACGACGGCCTGCTCATCGTCACGACAGAAGACGGCGGCAGGGCGATGGAGTGCGACCATCGAAGCGGGAGGAATGCCTGGTGAGCAGCCGACCTGACGCGGGACATGATGACAGACGCAGGGGTCCATCGGATCAGCATGCGATCCGGCGGCGGGCCGCCGTGCCCATGCTCCAGGCATTCCTCTCCACGCATCGAGACAAGCTCATCGAGCGCACCCGGGCGAAGGTCGCCTTGAGATCGGCCCCGCGGCCGACCGAGGAGGAGTTGACCAACGGAGTCCCCCTGTTTCTCACCCAGCTCGGCGAGGCCCTCCGGCTGGAGGGGCTCTCCCACGAGGCCGATTCTCACATCGTCGCGAGCGCTGCCAGGCACGGCCAGGACATGCTGAAGAGTGGTTTCACCGTCGGCCAGGTGGTCCATGACTATGGGGACGTCTGTCAGGCCGTGACCGAGCTCGCGGTGGAAATGAATGCCCCCATCCCCACCGAGGAATTCAACACCCTGAACCGGTGCCTCGACAACGCCATCGCCGAAGCGGTCACCGAGTTCGGGCGCCACCTGGAACAGAGGGACTCCCGCAGGGCCACCGAGCGGCTCGGGGTCCTGGGGCACGAACTCGGCAGCCTCCTGGCGAGCGCGATGCTGTCCTTCGAGGCCCTGAAGTCCGGGAAGATCGGGGTCGGCGGAAGCACGGCGAGGCTGCTCGAGCGCAGTCTCCATGCGCTGCGCGATCTGATCCATCGCTCTCTCACCGAAGTGCGGCTCGAAGCCGGGTCCACGGAGAAGGAGCAGATCCGGCTGAAGGAGCTCATGGACGATGCCGAGGTCGCTGCGGCCATCGATGCAAGGAATCGGGGGATTCACCTGACCATCGCACCCGTCGATGCCGCGACGATGATCCAGGCGGATCGACAGCTCCTGGCCTCCGCGCTCGGAAACCTGCTGCAGAACGCTCTCAAGTTCACTCGTCCTCAGGGGCATGTCGTCGTGAACACATACGCGACGGCCGAGCGCGTTCGGATCGAAATCGAGGATGAATGCGGCGGCCTGCCGCCGGGACGAGCGGAGGAATTGTTTCTTCCCTTCAAACAACGCAGCAGCGACAGGACCGGCCTGGGGCTCGGGCTCGCCATCAGCCGCCGCGCCGTCGAGGAGAACGGGGGCCTGCTTTCGGTGCGCGACGTGCCGGGAAAAGGATGCGTCTTCGTCCTCGACCTGCCGCGAGTGGGCCAGGACGGCGCGAAGCCGTCCGGTCCTTCGAGATAGGGCGCTTGCGAAGGATCTGGTGACGCGGCCGCCGACGGCGCCCTAGTACCCGAACAGCGCTGCCGCAACCCCAAGCACACCGCGGCGTTGCGGAGACCCAGAGGCGCGCCGCGACCGGGCGCGCCCGACGGACTGCTTTCCGAAGTTGAAGCGGAGGAAGACCCGGGACGTGTCGGCGTCGCCGCCGCCTGCCCAATCGGCGCCGACGCCCATCCGGTCCTTGAAGAACAGGAAGAGCGCCCCGACCTCGCCGGTCGTGTCGTCTCCGATGTCTCCGCCGTAGCTGACCCAGTTCGCCTGCAGCTTGAGCTCGAACCACCGGATGAGTTTCCAGCGGACGCCGGCCTGGAGTTCGTAGCCATCCTCGCTGATGTCGGCGTTATCGATATCGATGTTGGCCCACACGGTCTGCGCGTACAGGTCGGCCTTGTCGCCGAACAGGCCGTGCCAGCCGAAGCCGGCGTTCCAGAAGGTGTAATCGCCGCCGTCGTCGTACTCGGCGAGGATGTGGAAGTTCTTTCCCAGCTCGACCGACGCGCCGGCGAAGGTGTCTCCGCCGTGTCAACGGGCGGGGCCGAGGACGAGAAGCACGACCGGAGTTCGTCCTCGGGTCAATGATCGCCCCTGCGGCTTCTCGTCAGGGCGATCCCCGCGAAGATGGCCGCGGCGCCGAGAGCGAGGAGCGGAGAGAGACGCTCTTTGAGGATCAGCCAGCCGGCGAAAGTACCGCTCAGCGGAACGAGATTCGAGTAGACGGCGGTCCGGACGTTGCCCACCCGCTTCACGGAGCGGTACCACAGCAGGTAGGCGAGGACGAGCGCCAGCAGGGAGGAGAGCACCGCGATCAGCCAGTCCGCCGGGGTCACCTGTTTCCAGTCCTGCCGCAGGACGGCGGGAAGACAGAAGGGAAGCATGGCGAGCGTTCCCCAGCCCACCGAGAGCGCGGTGACCTTGAGGGGGGAGTGGCGCGCCAGGAGCGGACGCGCCAGGACTGTGTAAAGGCACCAGCAGAACGCGGCCCCGAGCACCAGCAGGTCGCCCCGAAGCGATGGGGTCGGCCCTTCCACGGGGGCTTTCCCCGCGATGATCAGGGACTCGCCGCCGAAGGCGAGCGCGGCGCCCGTCCAGGCCGCGACCCCGACCTTCTCGTGACCCAGGAGAAGACTCAGGATGGCGACCAGGACGGGCGTCAGGCCGAAGATGAGCGCCGTGTGCGACGCCGTCGTCCTCGCGATCCCCTCGATGAACAGGATCTGGTACGCCGTCTGGCCGAGGAGTCCCAATCCGAGGAGCTTGAGCATGTCGGCGACGCTGGTTCGCGGTGATTCGTCGCGCCGACGCAGCAGGAGCAGCAGGAGCAGGAGCGCCGCCAGGACGAAGCGCACGGCGTTGAACGACAGGGGTTCGAACTGACGCAGCGCGATCTTGACGACCGGAAGGTTGAATCCCCAGATGAGGACGACGGCCACGAGGCCGAGATCGTTCGAGTCGAACCGGACATCGCTCATCCCCTGGTGACGGTCGGATGTGGCGCCGGTCTCCTCGGGCCGAAAAGGTACGCCCCGAGCGCGATCGAAGCCGCTGCGGCCGGCAGGGCGAAGATGGCGTTCGCAGGAATCCTGCCGAGGTAGGTGATCACGAACATGAGCCAGATGACGATCGCGCCCATCACGGCCGATCGGCGGCGTTGCCGCAGGCCGAAGAGCATCGCGAAGGCCGCGGCGTAGAAGACCACGCCGACGACGGACACCAGCAGCCAACCGCCCCGCCGCGCGATGTTCTCGCCCGCAGTCGCGACGGTCAGCCACGCCACGAACCCGAAGTGGATGGTGTGCGAAACGACGAACGACTGCAGGACCCGAAAAGCCGCCCGCGGATCGCGGCCGCGGCAGGCGGCGATGGCGAAGCCGCCGAGCCCCAGGGAAAAGAGCGCGACCGAGAGTCGCGCCGTCAGCCGGACCCAGACCGCGATCTGCGCTGGTGACACGGCGCTAACGGGATTCCGGCTTCGACTCCACCGCGGCCGCCGGCATCAATCCGTGCTCGGACAGGAACGCGAAGATCGCCGCGTGCACGTCGCGCTCCTGCGCGCGCGTGAAGTCGCCGTGGCCGCCCCCCTTCACCGTCACGAGGCGGTTCGGGACGTGGGCCGCCTCGAGCGCCTGGTGCAGGCGGACCGCGTGGCTGTAGGGTACGTACGGGTCGCGGTCGCCATGGACCGTCAGCACCGGCGGCGCCCCCGCCTTGATGTATTGAAGCGGCGAGACCCGCTTCGCCAGGTCCACGCGGTCGCTGCGGCTGCCGAGCCACTCCACCGCGTAGTGCTTTGCGTCGGGCCCCTCGAGCAGGTCGGCGACGTCGGTGATGCCGAAGAAGTTGACGATCGCCGCGACCTTGACGTCCGGCTGGTCGTTCGACGCCCAGCGCGCCTCGCCGTCGGTCGGGCAGGTCGCGTCGAACCCCGCCGACACCGGCAGCAGCCCGGTCGTCAGGGCCAGGTGGCCACCCGCCGACCAGCCCATGGTGATGATGCGCTTCGGGTCGAAGTGGTACTGGTCGGCGTGCGCCACCACCCAGCGCAGCGCGCAGCGGGCGTCCTCGACGGCAGCCGGCGCCGGCGCCACCCGTCCCAGCCGGTAGGAGATGTTCACGACCGCGAAACCGCGCTCGAGATAGGGGAGGAAGCTCATCACCGCGAAATCCCGCGAGCCGGCCACCCAGCCGCCGCCGTGCATCGTCAGGATGGTCGGCGTCGGGCCTTTCGCATCCCCCGGCGTATAGACGTCCGCCATCAGGTCGATCCCGCTCGCCTGCCGGTAGACGA
>DASYQE010000184.1:0-1519 GCA_036005805.1 Candidatus Polarisedimenticolia bacterium
GGCGGGCGGCGGCGCGTTTCCGGCCATCGACCTCACCATCTCGATGAACAACCTCGTCTGCCATGACACCGTCTTCCACGTCAGCGCCGCGCCGGTCGTCCCGCGGCTGACGCCGTACGGTCTCTTTGGATCGGACTACCTTGAGGGGTGCTTCGGACCGTGCGACTGCGTGGTCGTCTCGAAGCCCCTCCTCGGCCGGTTCGGCCTCATGAAGATCCGCGGCGACGCGGCGGGCACCGACTACGCCGTGCTCGACCTCCGCTGGATGGTGCGCTCCGCGACCACCTCGCCGGCGAACGACGCGTACCCGGTCACCGGAGTGGGCATCTATCGCACGCACCCGGGGAACGGCCCCACCGCCGGGCTGCCGACGCAGAGGATGACGCTCTTCCTCAACGAGAACGGCGCGCCGGCCGTGCGCTTCGACAGCGGCCTGGTGCCGTTCACGCCGCAGAACGCCGGCGGCGGCCCGCCGAAGAAGATCGACCTCGACCTGGCGGCGAACGGCTTCGCCTGCAGCGACCGCGTCTACTCGCTGAAGGCTCGTCGCGGGACCACCGCGACGATGGACTTCGGGGCGATCGGCGTCGATCCCGCCCCCGTTTCCGTGGTCCCGGTTCCGTAGGCGCAGCTCCTGGCCCGATCCCGCACGTTCGCGCTGGCCGCGGCGGCCGCGCTGGCGCTGTTCCTCGGGGCGTCGGTGCGGCGCATCGAGGCCCCCGGTCGCCGCGTGGTCATCGACGCGCCGCTTCTGGGCGTCGGGCCGCGCCTGGTCGCGCCGGGTCTCCACCTCGTGCCGCGCGGGCTTTTCCGCGTCACCACGTATCCGGAGGGTGAGGCGCGGCTGCGGGTCGATCTCACCGGGGACAAGGCGCCGCACAGCCGCGAGGGCTCGAAGGTCGATCTCGAAGCCAGCCTCGCCTACACGCTTCCCGAAAAAACCCTGCTCGCGCTGCACCGCGCGCACGGACCGGACGTCGAGCGCTATCTCGAGACCGCGGTGGCGTCGGCCGTCGGCGAGCGCCTCGCGGCGGTGTCTTACGACGTGCTGCGCGATCGCGATCCGCAGCTCGTGGGCCAGGCGCGCGCCGCGCTCGAAGGCCGCATCGGCCCGGAGGGCGTGGCCGTCTCGTCGCTGAAGATCGTCCAGGTGTCGGCCGCCGGCGAGAAGGGCGGCGCGATCCTGCGCGCCGGGACGGCCGCGCTGCCGCGCCGCATCGTCCTCGTCGGGCTCGACTCGTTCACCTGGCGCATCGCCGATCCGCTGATGCAGCAGGGGCGCATGCCGCACCTCAAGGCGCTGGTGGACCGCGGCGCCCGCGCCAACCTCCGCACCATCACGCCGATCCTCTCCCCCGTCATCTGGACCAGCATCGCGACCGGCATGAAGCCGTCGCGGCACGGCATCGTCGATTTCGTCGTGTCGGCGCGCGACACCGGCGCGCTCATTCCGGTCACCAGCGCCATGCGCCGCGTGCCGGCGTTGTGGAACGTCCTCAGCCGGCAGGACGTCGGCGTG
>DASYQE010000185.1:0-3077 GCA_036005805.1 Candidatus Polarisedimenticolia bacterium
GTCGTGCCCGACCGGATCCGGGGGCGCATCTTCGCCGTCGACGGCATGCTGGTGACGCTGACGTTCGGCCTGTCCGCGATCCTGACGGGCTGGCTCGCCGACGTCTTGACCGCCGAGACGACGGCCCTCGCGATGGGCGGCGTCGCGCTCGTCTGGGCGATCGTGTGGACGCTGCTGACCGGCGACGTCCGCCGCGCGACGATGCTCGAGGGGTGCGGCCCGGCACCCGAGCTCGTCTCCGAACCCGCCGAGCTCCCGGGCTAGCCGCTACGCGTCGGGCGTCCCCGTTGGCGGCGGTGGCGTCCCGGAGGGCTCCGCGGTCGGCGCGGGAGGAGGCGCGGCCGGTGGGATCTCAGGCCCACCGAACGTCACGCCCGGTCCCTCGCCGCCGAACGCCACCTGCGGCGCGCCCGCCTCGCGGAGCGCGTCATCGACCTCGAAGAACTCCTCTTCCTCGAAGTTGAACGTCGAGGCGATGATCACCGACGGGAACTGTTTCACGCGCTGGTTGTAGTCGCGGACGTTGGCGTTGTAGAAGCGGCGCGACGTCTGCAGGCGATCCTCGGTGTTGGCGAGCTCCTGCTGGAGCGCGAGGAAGTTCTGGTTGGCCTTCAGGTCCGGGTAGTTCTCGACCACGGCGAACAGCTGTCGCAGCGCGGCGACGAGTGGCCCCTCGGCTGCGGCCTGGGCCGCCGGCGAACCGGTTGCCGAGGCGGCGGCCGCGCGGGCGCGCGTCACGTTCTCGAACACGGTGCGCTCGTGCGACGCGTAGCCGCGGACGGACTCGACGAGGTTGGGGATCAGGTCGTACCGGCGGCGCAGCTCGGTGTCGATGTTCGCCCAGGCATCCTTGATCAGCTGACGCTGAGAGACGAATCGGTTGTACGACACGACGCCGAAGATCACGAGCAGCAGGATGATCCCGCCGATGATCGCGATGGTCCAACCCACGGTCGTTCCCTTCTGAAGAGGTCGACGGGAAGCCTAGCCCGTGGAGGCTCCAGCGGCGACCCGGTGCACGAGGCCGAGGCCGCGTTCGATCCGTGCCTGTCGGTCGGGATCCGTCGTCGCGGTCCTCGCCTCAGCGCGCTCCCCAGGCGCCCCTGGTCACGCCGTACATCGCGTAGTCGCGCGCCGGGCCGGCGGCGTCCGGCATGAACCCGTGAAGGACGCCCTCGAAGTCGAAGCCGAGCACCTCGAGCACCCGGCGCATCGAGACGTTGTCGACGTCGGTCGTGGCCTGCACCCGGATCGCGCCCTCGGAGTCGAACAGGTAGGAGGACAGGAGAGCCACCGTCTCCCTCCCGATCCCGCGGCCACGGTCGGCCGGATCCCAGAGCTCGATCCCGAGCTCCCATACGCCCGGCGGCATGGCGAACCGGGGGCAGCGACCCTGCACGTCGCCGACGAGGCGGCCCTCCGCCTCGACGGCCAGCATGATCTCCCACCCGTTCCGCTCACCCGAACGCTCGAGGCGCTCCCGGCGCTCGGCGGCGGCGGGCTCGTCCATCTCCGTCGCCGGGATCGTCTGCATCTGCTGGAGTGCCAGCGGGACCTCCTCGGGCCGGAAGCCCCGGAGCAGCACGTGGTCGCCTCGGAGCTCGATCACGGGGTGTCTTCCTGTTCCCACAGGAAGGATCGGACGCTGCGCAACGGGACGATCTCTGCGCCGGATCGGCGCCGTCGAACCTGAGTGAGCAGCTCGCGTTCGAGCTCTTCCGTGCGACGCCGCATCTGCGCGAGCTGCTCCCGCATCTCGATGAACAGCTTCACGCCCGCCAGGCTGATCCCCTCGCGCTGGGTCAACTCCTGGATCATCTGGATACGCGCGATGTCGCGCTCGGAGTACCTGCGGTTGTTGCCGGATGTCCGCTTGGGCGCGAGGAGCCCGCGCCGTTCGTACATGCGGAGTGTCTGCGGGTGCACACCCGAGAGCTCGGCCGCCACGCTGATGATGTACACGGCGCGCTCCTCGGAACGTGAGCCGCGCTCCCCCTGGCGCCCCGATCCACGTTCAGGTGTGTCACTCACGACGCGCTCCTGGTCACGTCTCCACGCCGAGACGCCGGCGTGGCGACTCCTTCTCGGTCTCTCGCAGCTGCTTGAGCAGGTCCTTCTCGGAGCGGGAGAGCTTCCGCGGCACCTCGACCCGGGTGGTGACGAGCAGGTCGCCGTGCCCTCCACGCTTGGGAGCGCCCTTTCCCTTGAGGCGGAACGTCTTGCCGTTGGGCGTGCCGGCGGGCACCTTCATCGTGACCGGCCCGTTCAACGTCGGGACGCGGACATCCGCCCCCAGGGCGGCCTCCGGGTAGGTGACCGGCAGCTCGAGCGTCAGATCGTGACCGGCCCGCCCGAAGAAGGCGTGCTGCTGCACGCGGACCCGCACGAACAGGTCGCCCGGCTGCCCACCCGCCGGGCCCGGCTCTCCCCGGCCCGCGAGCCGGATCCGGGCACCGTCCTTGACGCCGGCGGGGATCTTCACCTGGAAGGTCCGCGTCCGGCGCCGGCTGCCGCTACCGCCGCAGGTCGGGCAGGGCGTCTCGACGACGCGACCCGAGCCGCGGCAGACGGGGCAGGTCTGACTCATCTGGAACGGCCCCTGGTTCACGGCGACGGCGCCCGAACCCCCGCACCGGGGACAGGTCGTCGGGCTCGTGCCCGGCGCCGCGCCGCTGCCGTGACAGGTCTCGCAGGGGGCGGGCCCCTGGATCCGGACCGGCACGGTCGTCCCCCGCATCGCGTCGTCGAACGTGATCGTCGCAGTGGTCTCGAGATCCGTGCCGCGCGACGCTCGTGCACCACCGCCGCGTCCGGCCCCACCGAACAGCCCGCCGAACAGGTCGCCGAGGTCACCCAGGTCCTCGAATCGGACGCCGCCGGGGAAGCCGCCGGGGAACCCGCCGCCGGATGCCCCGCCGCCGCCGGGGAACCCGCCGGCCCCGTACCCGGACGAGGCCATGTCGCGTACCTGGTCGTACTGCTTGCGCTTCTCCTCGTCGCCGAGCACGTCGTGGGCCGCCGAGATCTCCTTGAATCGATCCTCCGCGTCCTTGTTCCCGGGGTTGGCGTCGGGGTGG
>DASYQE010000186.1:0-4121 GCA_036005805.1 Candidatus Polarisedimenticolia bacterium
GTCTACGGCGTCACCGTGCGCGACCCGATCACCTACGCCTCCGTGTCGGCCGTCCTCGGCGCCGTGGCGCTCGCCGCCTGCGCGCTTCCTGCCCGCCGCGCCGCCCAGGTGGATCCCATCGTCGCCCTGCGCTGCGAGTAGACTCGGCGCCCGCTTCGGCGTCGCGCGCGACGTCGCCGATCTGCACGCCCGCCACTCCTGATGAGGCTCCGGCACGAGGACCTCGGCGTGCTCGCCTTGTCGCCGTGTCCCGCTCAGGGGCACGGCAGCGGATTCGCCTCCTCGGTGCCGTCCGAGCGGTCGCCCTTCGATGAGGCGCTGCCGCTGTCGCGAGCTCGCCCGGGGTCCATGGCGACCGCTCGTTCGTTTAACACGTCAAACAGCCCATTCGGCCCCGCGATCCGGCATCGGTCTTGCTCTTCTTGCTGCCATCAGCCGGTGGGGCCAGTCGAAATAACGATTACTTATTTGATTGACACAGTACGATTACTTCAGGTTGTCAGCAGGACAGTTCACAAGCCACTGCCGCAAAGCGGAACGGTGGTTAGGGAGGTGAGCGATGACCAGACAACAGAGCGGAGTGATCGAATCCGTGAAGGACGGCATTGTCAGCAGCATCGAAGGAAGCGGTGAAGTGGCCGGCGCGGTGGTGCATGCCGTGAGTCACACGGTGTCCAAGGCCATCGAAGGGGTCGGAGGCGTGACCGGCTCGCTCGTGCGAGCGTCGTCCGAGGTGGCGCAGGGCACGATCCAGGCGGTGACGGAAGTGGGCGGCAACCTGGGCGAGGCCACGAAGGGTCTCGTCATCGGCGTCCTGCGCGGCGGCAAGCAGGCGGGCGCGGTCCAGATCGAAGCGATCGGCCAGACCGCCGAGGAGGCGATCCGGAGCACGGCGCGCCTGAGCGGCGAGCTGGGCGCAGCCGCGAAAGGCCTCGTCGAGGGAGCCGTCCACGGAGCGATGGAGCTGGGGATCGACGTCTCCGAGGCGGTCCAGGCGGCGGGGACCGGCGCCATGAAGGCCGCCGGAGAGATCGGCTCGGAAGCCGGCCGCAAGGTCCGCGATGCGCTGACCGATTCAATCGCCGGAGCGAAAGTGATCCTCAAGGAACCATTCCAGCCCGCCCGCTCCAAAGACAAGACGCAGGAGGAGTGACCGCACCGTTCGTCCAATCGCCGTTCGAGAGAGGTCTTCTCAAAGGAGGATTGCCATGAACCTGCGCACGATTCTTCCGTTTTTCATCCTGACGATCATGGCTTGCGCCCAGCCCGATTCCGTCATCACGGCCAAGATCAAGTCCGAGATGGCCCTCGACGACAAGGTCAAGGCCTCGCACATCGAAGTCTCGACCAGCAACAAGGTCGTGACGTTGACCGGAAACATCGACAGCGCCGAAGAGAAGGACCGCGCCCTCCAGATCGCCCGCTCCGCGGGCGGCGTCGACCAGGTCGTGGACATGATCTCGGTGAGGACCAGCCCCGACACCGGGGACGCGCCCGACCCGAATCGCACTCTCGGCGAGCACATCGACGACGCGGCCATCACCGCGGCGGTGAAGAGCCGGCTCCTCGACGATCCCCAGGTCAAAGGGCTGCAGATCGACGTCGACACCCGCGAAGGAGTCGTCTTCCTGACGGGCAATGTCCACAGTCCGGAGGAGCGTGACCGGGCGGCGGAGCTTGCCCGCGGCGCGGAGCACGTCAAGGAGGTGAAGCCGAACCTCGTCGTCCTGAAGGGGTAGCACGATGACCCTCGGGAATCTTCTCCTGCTGCTTCTCGTGGCAGGGGTGTGCGGCAGCCTGGCGCAATCGATCGCGGGATACTCGCATCGCGGCATCCTCGTGTCGATTGCGCTTGGCTTCGCCGGCGCCCTGCTGGGCCTGTGGCTGGCGCGCGTCCTCGGCATCGGTGAGGTGTTCGCGCTCCGGATCGGAGCCCAGACCTTCCCGGTCGTCTGGTCGATCCTCGGCGCGGCGCTCTTCGTCGCGGCGCTGCACGCCCTGCGACCGAATTTCAAGCTGCCCACGAACTGATCGCGCCCGACCGTCCCGGGCTCGCGCGGTTTCATGGTACAAGTCGCGCTCTCCTCGAGCCGGTGACTGCACCACCGGCCGAGTCGGAGGAGCGGGCCCATCAGTATCCGCGCGATCCTGCAGGCTGATTCGACGGCGCACGAAACGGATTGCGTGCGGAAGCGGCGCTCGTGCGCCGGATTTCTGATCGCGCTGGCGTTGTCATCGGCACCGTGGGCCCGGCCTTCCTACGGGCAGGAGGCACCGGCCGCGCCCGCCGTCGCCGAGGCGCCCCCGGCTCCGGCCGCGGCGCCGCCGGCCCCCGCGGCGCAGGCGAAGCCCGAGCGCTACCAGGACGGGATCCTCATCTGGCAGACACCGGATGACGCCCAGTTCCCCTTCCTGCTGAAGTTCAACCTCAACACGCAGATCCGCTACCTGAACACGGAAGACTCCGAAGACACGTTCATCGACCACCTCGGCTTCGCCCACGACGTCAACCAGCGCAACGACATCACGGTGAACCGCACCATGTTCATCCTCAGCGGCTACGTCTTCGACAAGAGACTGCGCTGGAGCAGCACGGTGTGGACCTCCGCCGGCGCCGCGTCGATCGTCGTCGCGGGGACCATCGGCTGGCAGTTCGGCCGGGGCTTCACGCTGACGGGAGGCTACACGGGCGTTCCGGGAAGCCGTTCGCTCGTCAACACCTTCCCCTTCTTCGCCTCCTCCGATCGGACCATGGCGGACAACTTCTTCCGCCCCGGCTTCACTCAGGGCGTCTGGGCCAGCGGCGAGCCGGTCAAGGGACTCAACTACCTCGCGTTCCTGGGCAACGGTCTGAACACCCTGAACGTCTCGGCGTCCAAGATCGACACCAACCTGCTTTACTCGGGGAGCGTCTGGTGGGAGCCGATGGGCGACTACGGGCCGCCCGGCAAATCACGCAACATGTACGACGACTATTTCGCCGAGAAGAAGACCCGCATCCGGGTCGGCACGGCGTTCACGCATTCGCGCGAGGATCGCTTCTCCAACATCGATCAATCGAGCCCCGAGAACACCGCGATGTACAACTCCGACGGCGTCCTGACCTTCGCGACCGGGGCGTTCGCTCCCGGCGTGACGGTGCAGAACGCCACGTACGACATGTGGGCCGTCGATGGCGGCTGGAAGCGAAGCGGATGGGCCATCAACGCGCAATACTTCGTCCGCTGGGTGACGGACTTCTTCGCGGACGGTCCGATCCCGATCGACTCGATGTACGACCACGGCTTCGAGGCGTCGGTGAGCGCCTTCGTCGTCCCGAAAAAAGTGGACGTCTACGGCCGCGGCTCGAAGGTCAACGGCCAGTTCAACGATTCCTGGGAGTACGGCGCCGGCGTGAAATGGTATTTCGCCCCGACCGAGCGGGTCTGGCTGCAGGGGGAGCTGATGAACGTGCACCTGTCCCCGTACACCGGCACGTTCACTCCCTACGTCTCCGGCCTGGACGGCTGGGTCCCGATGGTCCAGGCGATCCTGGCGTTCTGAGCTTCAGCCGGCGGCCAGCCGGGCGAACAGCCGCTTGAACCTGTTGACCCGCGCCAGATAGCCGCCGATGTCGTGGTCACCGCAGCGCTGGCCGCCCGTGCGGAAGCCGCGCACCGCGTAGGCGTCTCCTCCTCCCGGCCCGCACAGGTGAATGACCGCGGCCAGGTCCTGCTGCCGCTGGGGCGTTGTGGCCCCGATGCGATGACGCGCGAGGACGCTCTCGACCTGGCGATCCAGGAGCGCCGAGGTCATCTCGATGGCGTGACTCGGGATGACGCGGCTGTAGAGCGCGTTGAACCAGCACGAGGAGGAGTCGAGCCCGGGACCGTCCTCGACCACCAGGTGGTCGTGGATGCAGTAGCGCTTCGCCTCGTCGAATGTCGCGTCGGTGATCTGGTACATGCCGACCGCGCTCGACGCCGGCTTGTACACCTCGAACGGATTGCTCGCCGGACGCCAGCGCCAGTAGGTGCGCGCCACCGGATTGCCCGATCCTTCCACCTGGGCGAGGGCCGCGAGCAGCGCCGGCGGGATGACCGCGGTGGAGTGCTCGACGAAGAGCGGGCCGTAGCTCTCCC
>DASYQE010000187.1:0-4937 GCA_036005805.1 Candidatus Polarisedimenticolia bacterium
CGGCCCGGACGAGTCGAGACACCGCACCCGTTGCAGCGATCCCGGGGGCGCCGCCGAAAGAAGACGCTGATACAGCGCGCGCGAATGGGTGACCAGCACGACCGGGCTCTGCATGGGGTCCTCCTCCGCCGACCGGAGACCACGGCGCAGGGAGGAAAGCAGCGCCCGTGCCAGCCGCCGTCGGCCGGAACGCACGCCCGCAAGCACCGATCGCCGGAGGCGCGGATCCCCTGAAACGCCTGCGGCGCAATGGTTTCACGGGAATGGACGGAGGCGCGGCGGCCCGGTCTCACGATCCCTCGGCCCCGTCTCGCGATGACGCTGAGACTCTCTAGAGACAGTCTCAACGGGCGTGCCGCCGGGACGGCGGCGCCGGGCGGTCGCGTCCGGCCGCGGGTGCGATACGATGCGCGGGCGTTCTTCCTGGAGGAGCCATGCCTCCCTACACCCTGCGCATCAACGGCGCGACCCGGCGCGTGGACGTCGCGGCCGACACGCCGCTCCTGTGGGTCCTGCGCGACACGCTCGGCCTGACCGGCACCAAGTTCGGCTGCGGCCAGTCCCTGTGCGGCGCGTGCACGGTGCACCTCGACGGCGCCGCCACCCGCTCCTGCGTCACCACCGTGGCCGAGGCGGCCCGCGCCACCGCGATCACCACCATCGAAGGCCTCTCCCCCGACCGCAGCCACCCGGTGCAGAAGGCGTGGATCCAGGAAGAGGTCCCGCAGTGCGGCTACTGCCAGCCCGGAATGATCATGTCGGTCGCCGCCCTCCTCAAGCAGAAGGCCGACCCGACGGACGCCGACATCGATGCGGCGCTCGGCGGCCACATCTGCCGCTGCGGCACCTACCAGCGCATCCGCACCGCGGTGAAGCGCGCCGCGCGCAACGCCGCGGGCCCGCAAGGTCCCCGGCAGGGAGGACGCCGCCAGATGCCGCCGGCCGCGCCGGGTGCCGCCACGCCCGGGGCCGCGACCCCGGGTGGAGGAACGCCGCCGCCGGCGAAACCGGGAGGCGGCGGCCGATGACGCGGCTCGTCAGCGTTCCGCGCCGCGAGTTCCTGAAGCTCGTGCCGGCCGCCGGCGCCGGCCTGGTCCTCGGGTTCCGTTTCGGCGACGAGGCCCGCGCCGACACGCCGTCGCCCGCCCCGGCCGCGGCGGCCGCCGGCTCGCCGGGGGGAGCGTTCGCTCCCAACGGTTTTCTACAGGTCGACGCCGAGGGGCGCGTCACGGTCTGGTCCCCGAAATCCGAGATGGGCCAGGGGGTCGCGACCGCCCTCCCGATGGTTTTGGCGGAGGAGCTGGGCGCCGACTTCGCGACCATCAAAGTCGAGCCGACCTGGTTCGATGCCCGCTTCGGCGACCAGGACACCGGCGGCAGCAGCAGCGTGCGCACCTCGTACGACCCGCTGCGCAAGGCGGGGGCGGCGGCGCGCGCCATGCTCCTGCAGGCGGCGGCGACGCGCCTCGGCGTGCCGGCCACGACACTCGCGGCGGAGCAGGGCATGGTCATCCACGTCCCGACCAACCGGCGCCTGCCCTTCAAGGACCTGGTCGCCGACGCCGCGGCGCTGCCGGTGCCGCAGGACCCGGTGCTCAAGGACACGAAGAAGTTCACCCTGGTCGGCCGGCCCATGTCGCGCACCGACACGCCGTCGAAGGTGGACGGCAGCGCCGTGTACGGCATCGACGTGAAGGTCCCCGGGATGCTGTACGCGGCGATCGCGCTGTCGCCCGTCTTCGGCGGGAAGCTGGTCCGCTTCGACGACACGGCGGCGCGCAAGGTGGCGGGCGTCCGCTCGGTCCATCCGATCCGCCGCGGCGTCGCGGTGGTCGCCGATTCGACCTGGGCCGCCTTCAAGGGGCGCGACGCCCTGAAAGTCACCTGGGACGAGGGCAGCGGCGCCTCCGAGAGCACGCTCGCGCTCCGCGCGCGCTGTGAGGATCTGGGGAAGAACCCCGGCAAGCCGTTCCGGCAGGACGGCGACGCCGACACGGCGCTGCAGAACGCCCCGTCGCGCATCGAGGCGACCTACGAGGCTCCGTTCCAGGCGCACGCGCCGATGGAGCCGATGAACGCCACCGCCCACGTCGAGAAGGATCGCTGCACCATCTGGGCGCCGACGCAGACTCCCGGCTGGGCCGCCATGGAAGTGATGAAGGTGACCTCTCTGCCGCGCGAGGCCATCCGGCTGAACATCACGCTGCTCGGCGGCGGCTTCGGCCGGCGCATCATGCCCGACTTCGTCCTCGACGCCGTCGAGATCTCCAAGGCGGCGCAGGCGCCGATCAAGATGACCTGGACGCGTCCCGAGGACCTGCAGCACGACTATTACCGTCCCTACTCGCATCACAGGCTCTCGGCGGCGCTCGACGATCTCGGGCTGCCCATCGCGTGGAAGCACCGCATCGTCTCCACCTCGATCAGCGAGTCGATGGAGCCGGGGAATCCGCACCCCGAATCGGACGAGCTCGCGTGCGCCTCGGACCTGCCGTACGCCATCCCGAACGTCCGCGTGGAGTACACGCCCGCGCCGAGTATCGTGCCGCGCGGCTGGTGGCGCTCGGTGGACGCCTCGCAGAACGTCTTCGTCGTCGAGTCGTTCCTCGACGAGTGCGCCGCCGCCGCGAAGAAGGACCCGCTGCGCTACCGGCTCGATCTCCTGAGGGAGTCGCGCCGGGTGCCGTATCCGGGATCCGACATGGTGCTCGAGACCGACCGGCTGAAACGCGTCATCGAGACGGTGGCCGAGCGCTCCGGCTGGGGCAAGCCTCTGCCGGCCGGCCACGGCCGCGGCATCGCCGCCGCCTTCTCGTACCGCTCCTACTTCGCGCAGGTCGCCGAGGTGGAGGTGGTCAAGGGGAAAGTGAAGGTGCACCGGCTGGTGGCGGCGATTGACTGCGGGAAGGTGATCCATCCCGGGATCCTGGCGTCGCAGATCGAAAGCGGCGCCGTCTTCGGGCTGACGGCGGCGCTCAAGTCGGGCATCACGGTGGACCGCGGCCGCGTCGTGCAGTCGAACTTCCACGACTTCGAGATGCTGCGCTGCGACGAGATGCCGCAGATCGAGTCCCACTTCATCCCGTCGGAGGCGCCTCCCACCGGCGTCGGCGAGCCCGGCGTCTCGTGCGCGGCCCCGGCGGTCCTGAACGCCATCGCCGCCGTCACCGGCCGGCGCCTGCGTCGCCTCCCCATCGTCCCGGGCGACCTGGCTTCGTGATCGGCGCGTGACGATGCGCGGGAAACAGAAGGAGGCCCGGACCCGCCGCCGGCTCGAAGTCCGCTTCAGCGACGGAAGCGGACCGCCGCAGATGGGGTTCTCGGGGAACCTGTCGCCGGGCGGGATGATGATTCGCACGCCGCGCGTCTTCCCGCCCGGCACGGTCCTCGACCTCGAGCTGCGCTTCGCACGCGGCCGCGTGACCCTGCAGGGACGGGTGATGTGGGCCCGCGAGGGGCCAATGGCCTGGGTGCAGATGGGACGCGTCGGCATGGGGATCGAGTTCATCGATCCCCCCGCGGATTTCGCCGCGATGATCGCCTCGGGACCGGCCCCGGCGGCCTAGGAGCCTAGGGGCAGGGACTCAGGTTCGGCCGGGCTGTTCCGTTCGAACGCGTCCCCAGGCTCCCCTCGATCCCACCGACGATGGCGGTCATGTAATACATGTAGCCGTCGCCGACGGGCGGCGCCGACAGGTCGGTGAACGAGTTGGCCGGCACGTGGCTCTGGAAGCAGGAGCCGTAGTTCGTGCTGCTCTTCGCCGACAGCAGCCCGCGGTAGACGTTGTAGGACGTCGCCCCGGGCACCCCGACGAAGCTGAACAGGTTCGGCTGGGTCATGAAGAACGACGGCGCCTGCTGCGTGAGCTGGTGCACGAGATTGGCCGCCTGCAGCGCCCCCACCTTTCCGTAGCCCCAGTCGTTGTTGGGCGGCGGCGTGACGAAGTTGTCCACGCGCGCGGTGGCGATGAGGATCTGCTTCGCCTGGGCGGCGTCGAGCGTCGGGTTCATCGACAGGAGCTGCGCGTAGATCCCCGCGATGTGCGGCGCCGAGAACGACGTGCCCGGCAGGATCCAGTGCACGAGATCCGGCATCTGCAACGGCACGTCCCCCGGTGCCAGCGGGGTCGCATCGATCGACAGGGTCGAGGAGACGCCGAAGCCGGGCGCGGTGATCTCCGGCTTGAGTCGACCGTCGCGCGTCGGACCCGGGCTCGAGAAGGACGCGAGCGTCCCGTTCGTCGGTGCCGGGTTCCAGGTGTAGTTGTTGCCGTCCGAGGACGTCCAGGTCGGCTTCGTGGTGTAGGCGCCGACGGTCATCGTCTGCACCGACGAGCCGGGAATCGACAGCAGGTTGGTCAGGTCGGCGGAAGCGAGCGCCCACAGCGCCTCGGCGGCGGTGGAGCCGAAGGTGTTGTACCAGATCCAGCCGTCGTAATGACCGCCGGCGGTGATGCTGTTTCCCGTGACCTGGAAGGTCCAGGTGCCGCGGCACGGCGGGCTCGAGCCCTGGTCATCGATCTCGGCGTCGAAGAAACGCGTGCCATTCGGCAGCGGCGAGGCGCTGTCGTCGATGATGAGCGTGCCGCTGGTGGTGTTGACGCCCTGGTTGCCGCCCCCGGTGGTGTTGCTGAGGGAGATGACGCTGCTGCCGCAGGGACTCGTCGTCGGATCGTTGATCTTCACCGTCAGGCTGTCGCCGTTGCTGTACCAGATGCTCCAGGCGACCGTGTCGTTGAACGCGCCCGGCAGCGCCGTGTAGCTCGGGACGACGAGCTGGTGGGTGATCGTCTGTCCGTTGGTCACGGTGCCGGAGAAATGAATACGGTGACCGCGCTCGTTGCCGGCCGACTTCGCCGTCAGCTTGCCGGCCTTGCCCGGGCCGGTCAGCGTGTCGATGGTGATCTCGTCGAGGTCGGAGCCGTCGTGCGCCCCGT
>DASYQE010000188.1:0-3100 GCA_036005805.1 Candidatus Polarisedimenticolia bacterium
TCGGCGTGACCTCGATTTCGATGTCGGGAGGCGTCCCCTTGTTCTCGACGTCCCACTGGCCCTCGAGGTTGAAGAAACCGCCGCGCGGCACGGTCACCACGCCGCCGTCGATGAGGGTCGGGTAGTCCCAGATGCCGACGAGCCCGCCCCAGGTGCGCGTGCCGACGAGCGTGCCGATCTGCGCCTGGCGGAACATGAACGGCAGCATGTCGCCGCCCGAGCCGGCGAACTCGTTCACCAGCATCACCTTGGGACCCCAGATGCCGGACAGGGGCTCGGTCCACGGATCGCGCGCGCCGACCGGGTTGTTGAAGTAGCCGCGCAGCTTCCGCCCGAGGATGTCGATGACGTAGTCGGCGACGAAGCCTCCCTGGTTGAAGCGCTCGTCGAGGATGGCCCCGGCGCGGTCCTGCTGCGCGAAATAGTAGCGGTTGAAATAGACGTAGCCGTCGCTGCCGGTGTTCGGCAGCCACACGTAGGCGAGCCGGCCGCCCGACAGCTTGTCCACGAGACGCCGGTTGTCCTCGACCCAGGCGCGGCGCCTGAGCGCGCGTTCACCCGGCACCGGGACAACAATCACGTGACGCCCGCCATCGAGGGTCGGCTTGTCGTTCACCGTGATGGTCGTCTGCCGGCCGGCCGTGCCCTCCAGCGCCCGCGACGGATCCTCCGGCGCCTTGATCTCCCGCCCGTTCACGGCGAGGAGGTAATCCCCCTTGCGCACGTTCACTCCCGGGGCGGCGAGAGGCGCCTGGAGATCCGGGTTCCACGACTCGCCGCTGAGGATGCGGACGATGCGATAGCGCCCGTCCTCGATCTTGAAGTCGGCCCCGAGGAGGCCCGGACGGCCGCCGGGAACGGCGGGCGCATCGCCGCCGGCGACGAAGTGGTGCCCGACCCCGTGCTCGCCGCCCATGCGGTTGACCAGGTCGCTGACGTCGGCACGGTGCTGCACCGACTTAAGCCAGGGCTCGTACTTCGCGCGCACGGCCTCCCAGTCGGCGCCGTGGTGGTTCGGCACGTAGAAGAAATCGCGCTCGAAGCGCCAGGCCTCGCGGAAGATTTGCCGCCACTCGGCCTGCGGATCGAGCTGCATCGGCAAAGCGACCTTCAAGGCGCCGTCCCCCGGCCTGGGGTCGGCGTCGGTCGCCACGATGCCCCAGGTCTCCCCGGAGTGGTACAGCGCCTTCTTGCCGTTGCGCGAGACCGTGAAGGTGGAGATCGGACCCGCGAGGAAGGCGGTGTCCTTGCGCTTGGCGAAATCGAAGCGGTGGATCGAGGCCGCCGGCTGGCCGTTGCCGTCGGGATCGGGGAAGAGCTCCGCTTCCTCGGCGACGAAGATCATCCCCTCGGTTCCGGCCGACAGGCCCGAGTAGTTGCGCAGCGGCAGCGGCAGCGCGATGATGCGGTTGAGCAGGCCGTCGAAGTCGAGGCGCACCTTCACCGCCTCCGGCTTCTTCTCTCCGGCGGCCTTGTTCCCGGCTTTCCCCGCGCCCTTGCCGTCTTCGTCCGCTTTCTCCTCGTCGCTTTCGGGAAGGAGCGGCGAGGGCACATCGGCCGCGAGCACGGCGCAGTAGACGCCGCGCCGCAGCGGCCGCTCGACGCTGCTGAGATCGAGCCAACCGGTCCCGAGAGCCAGGTCGGTGCTGGCGAGGAAGTAGAGATACTTGCCGCTCGCGTCCCAGGCGGGAGCGACCGCGTCCGACAGGCCGTCGGTCACCAGGCGCGCCTTCCCCTCCTCGAACGACCAGACGACGATGCCGCGGTACTTGTTCGGGAGCTGCTTGGCGTAGGCGAGGAAGCGCGAGTCGGGAGAGAAGACCGGCACCAGCGATCGCTGCGGGTGCGCCATGCGGTCGGTGTCGATGGTCGTGTCGCGTCCCGCCGCCACGTCGACGACGTGCAGGTTGCGGCCGGCGTCGGTGAAGGCGATGCGCTTCGAGTCCGGCGACCAGGTCGGATTGAAGAAGTAGGTCGCCGGCGTGATGGCGATGGCGCGCGGCGCGGCCAGGCCGTCCTGGTCGCCGATCATCAGCCGGTACTCGCCCCCTTCGTCGGAGAACCAGGCGATGCGGGCGCCGTCCGGCGACCAGACCGGGCTGCGGTCCGCGGCGCCCGGGCTGCGGGTGAGGTTGCGCACGTCCCCCTTCTCGGCGGGCACGGTGAAGACCTCGCCGCGCGCCTCGAAGAGGGCGCGCGCGCCCGTCGGCGACAGAGAGGCGTCGGCGATCATCGGCGCGGCATCGTCCCAGTGCGGCATGGCCCACGGGAAGTCGCCGCGCACCCGCACGACCAGGGTGTCGTCCTGGGCGCTCTTCGGGTCGAGCGTGTGGATGTAGCCCCCCTGCTCGTAGGCCAGCAGCCCGCCGCCGGCCGTAAGCCAGTGCACGTCGAAGTCCTGGTGCTTCGTCAGCGCCCGCACCTGCCCGCCGGACGGGTCGTACTCGTACACATTCAGCCGGCTGCCGTCGCGATCGGAGACGAAGTAGAGCTTCCCATCGAGCCAGGCCGGGTGCTGGTTCATCGACGGCGGGCCGGGGACGGTGGAAAGGGTCAGGCCGGGGAGGGTCAGCAGGCGGATCGGCTGAGCCTGGCCGCCGCGGTAGAGGCGCCACTCGTCCTGCCAGCGCTCCTGCTCGTACGCGAGGATCTTCCCGTCGTCGCTGTACGCCGCGCGCCGCGCCGTCGGCACCGGCAGCCGCTCGGGGAAGCCGCCGCCGACCGGCACCGTGTAGAGCTGCCGGAAGACGACGGTGTCGCTGCCGAAGGGCGTGTCGCGGTTGCTGGTGAAGAGGACGGAGCGGCCGTCGGGGGTGAAGCCGCGCGCCTCGTCGGTGGCCGGGTGCCACGTCAGCCGCCGTGGCTCGCCGCCTTCCGCCGGCATCACGTAGACGTCGGCGTTGCCGCCGTAGGACCCCGTGAAGAGGATGAGCCGCCCGTCCGGCGAGAAGTGCGGATCCTTCTCCAGCCCGGGACTCGTCGTCAGCCGCCGCGCCTCGCCGCCCTTGCGGGACACCCAGAAGAGATCGCCGGCGTGCACGAAGACGATGCCGTTCTCGTGGATCGCCGGCTGGACGACGAGCCGCGTGCCGGCGGCGTC
>DASYQE010000189.1:0-5569 GCA_036005805.1 Candidatus Polarisedimenticolia bacterium
TCAAGGTGCAGCAGAGCGAGAAGGTGCCGGTTCCGACCTGGGCCGGGGTCGCCAGCATCGCCCTCGGCGGGCTGCTCCTCATCGCCTCCGGCAGGCGCAAGTAGCCCCGGCCGAATCGACGGCCGGGCCCCTGACTGTCCGAAAATGGAACCGGGCGGGGCGGCCTCGCGTAGGATCCCCCCGTCAGCCACTTCCCGCGACCAAGTCTCTGAAGGAGATCGGGCGATGACCCCGGAACTCATCATCGAAGGCGTGTCCAAAACCTACCCGAACGGCGTCCAGGCCCTGCGTAACGTCACGCTGAACATCCCCGCCGGGATGTTCGGGCTGCTGGGCCCGAACGGGGCCGGGAAATCGACCCTGATGCGCACCCTCGCCACCCTGCAGGAGCCCGACACCGGGCGCATCCGCCTCGGCACGGTCGACGTCCTGAAGGAGAAGGACACCGTCCGCCGGATGCTCGGCTACCTGCCGCAGGAGTTCGGGGTTTATCCCAAGGTCAGCGCCTACGAGCTGCTGAATCATTTCGCGGTGCTCAAGGGGATCATCGACGCGAAGCAGCGGAAGGAGACGGTGGAGGCGCTCCTCGAGCGCACGAACCTTTCGAACTACCGCAAGCGCAAGCTCGGGACCTTCTCGGGCGGCATGAAGCAGCGCTTCGGGATCGCCCAGGCGCTCCTCGGCGACCCGAAGCTGATCATCGTCGACGAGCCGACCGCCGGGCTGGATCCGGCGGAGCGCCTGCGCTTCAACAACCTCCTGAGCGAGATCGGCGAGCAGGTGGTCGTCATTCTCTCGACCCACATCGTCGACGACGTCAGCGACCTGTGCCGCAACATGGCGATCATCGGCAGCGGACAGGTGCTCCTGACGGGCGATCCCCTGCGCACCATCGAGACGCTGCGCGGCCACGTGTGGAAGAAGATGGTCACGCGCGACGACCTGCCGGCCTACGAGCGGGACTGCACGGTGATCTCCACGCGGCTCGTCGCCGGGCGCACGCAGATCTACGTCCTCTCCGGGAACCGGCCCGACGCCACCTTCGAGGAGGTCACGCCGATGCTCGAGGACGTGTACTTCTCGACGCTCAACGCCGCCGACGTGAAGGCCGCCTGACGCCGATGCTCGCCCGCATCTTCGCCTTCGAGTTCCGCTACCAGTTCCGGCAGCCGCTCATCTGGATCGCCTCGATCCTGTACTTCATCCTGATCTTCTTCGCCATCACCAGCGACGCGGTCTCGATCGGCGGCTCCATCGGCGCGGTGAACCGCAACGCCCCCTTCGTCATCATGCAGATGCTGGCGGTGATGACGATCCTCGGGACGTTTTTCACCACGGCCTTCGTCTCGAACAGCGTCCACCGTGACTTCGAGCTGCAGACCGACTCGATCTTTTTCTCCACCCCGCTCAAGAAGACCGACTATCTCCTCGGGCGCTTCGCGGGATCGCTCTTCCTGTCGTGGTTCAGCTACGTCGCCATCAGCCTGGGGATCTTCGTCGGCAGCCTGATGCCCTGGCTGGAGGCGGAGCGCGTCGGGCCGTTTCAGATCGGCCCGTATGTCTTCGCCATGCTGGTATTCGTCATCCCCAACATGTTCATCACCGGAGCGCTGTTCTTCTCGCTCGCGACGCTGACGCGCAACCTCCTGTACACCTACGCCGGCGTCGTGGTCTTCGTCGTCGGGGTCCTCACCGCCGTCAACCTCATCCCCGACCTCGAGTACCGGACCCTCGCATCGCTCATCGATCCCTACGGGCTGAACGCGTTCGAGATCCAGGCGCGCTACTGGACGGTCCTGGAGCGCAACTCACTGGTGCCGACACTCACCGGCAACCTGCTGCTGAATCGGCTGCTGTGGTGCGGCCTCGCGGCGGTGGTCCTGGCGTTCACCGTCTGGCGGTTCCGGATGACCGTCGGCGGGACGGGCAGGGCGAGCCGTCAGCTGCGGCAGGCGACGACGGAGGGCGGCCCGAGCGCGGTCGCGCCGGCACGCGCCGCGGGTGCGACGGGGAGGGCGTTCGCGCCGGTCCGGCCGTCCTTCTCCCGCGGGACGGCGTGGGCGCAGTACCTGCACCAGGCCCGGCTGGAGACGCGTTCGGTCCTCCGGGGGATCCCGTTCGTCATCATGACGCTCTTCGGCCTGGTCAACGTGACCGGCGCCACGCTCACGGTGGAGTCGATCGCCGGGACCCCGGTCTGGCCCGTGACGGCGATCCTCCTCCCCAACATCATCGGTTCCTTCATCCTGGTCGTCCTGCTGGTCCTGATCTTCTACAGCGGTGACCTGGTGTGGCGCGAGCGCACCCTGCGGATGTCGGAGATGTTCGACGCCCTGCCGATGCCGACCTGGACCGTCTGGACCGCCAAGCTGACGGCCCTCGCCGTGTCGATCGTCGCCCTCATGACGGCGGTCACGGCGACCGGCGTCGCCGTGCAGTCGTACCGCCACTACACGAACTACGAGCTGCCGGTGTACTTCAAGGGGCTCTTCGTCCTCGCCGGATCCCACTTCCTGTTCCTGGCGGTGGCGTGCCTCTTCTTCCAGGCGGTGTGCAACAACAAGTTCGTCGCCTGGCTCCTGTCCGCCTTCATCTGGATCCTGGGGATGGTGCTGCCGGCGCTGCACCTCGAGCACCTGCTGTATCGCTTCATGGCCTTCCCACAGGTCATCTACTCGGACATGAACGGCTTCCGTCCCTTCAATCAGCTGATTCTCTGGACGTCGCTCTACTGGGGGTTCTTCTGCATCGCCCTGCTGGCGGTCGCGCACCTGCTCTGGGTGCGCGGCACCGAGCCGCGGCTGCGGCTGCGGCTGCGCGTGGCGCGCCAGCGGCTCACCGCGCCGGTGCGGGTGGCGTTCGCCGTGGCGGTGGTCGGCATCATCGGATCGGGGTCGTGGATCTTCTACAACACCAACGTGCTGAATCGATACATTCCTCAAGATAGGCAGTTCGACCGTCAGGCCGACTACGAGAAGAAATACAAGAAGTACGAAGACATGGAGAAGCCGCGCATCACCGACGCGAAGGTGGATGTGGACATCTTCCCGGAGCGGCGCACGGCCGACATGCGGGGCGGCTACGTGCTGAAGAACAAGACCGCCGCGCCGATCGACGTCCTGCACGTCGGCATCAACCCCGACGTCGTCGTCCGCCGCCTCGACGTGCCGAACGGGAGGATCGAGAGCGAGGACAAGGTCCAGGGGTACCGCATCTACAAGCTCGACCCGCCGCTCGCCCCGGGCGCGACCATGGAGCTGACGTTCGACGTCTCGATGTCGTACCCGGGATTCGCCAACAGCGGCGCACGCGGCAAGATCGTCCAGAACGGAACGTTCTTCGACTCCACCGACTTCCTGCCGCACCTGGGCTACCAGAAGATGGCTGAGCTCGACGACCCGAACGAGCGGCGCAAGCGCGGGCTGCCGCCGATCGTGCGCTTCGCCAAGGTGGACGATCTCGAGGCGCGGCGCAACACCTACATCTCGAACGAGGCCGACTGGGTCAACTTCGAGACGACGGTGAGCACGAGCGCCGACCAGATCGCCCTCGCACCGGGGAATCTGCAGCGCGAGTGGAGCGAGAACGGCCGGCATTATTACCACTACAGGACCGACGCCCCCATCCTGAACTTCTACGGCTGGCTCTCCGGGCGTTACGCCGTGAAGCGCGATCGCTGGAACGACGTCAGCATCGAGGTCTACTACCACCCCGGTCATCCCTACAACATCGACCGGATGCTCGACGGGGCGAAGAAGTCCCTGCAGTATTTCAGCGACAACTTCGGCCCCTACCAGCACAAGGAACTGCGCATCGTCGAGTTCCCGCGCTACGCGCGCTTCGCGCAGGCGCTGCCGAACACCATCCCGTTCTCCGAGAGCATCGGGTTCATCGGCCGGATCGCCGACGACCCGGACGCCATCGACTACGTCTTCTACGTCACCGCCCACGAGGTCGGGCACATGTGGTGGGCGCACCAGGTGATGGGGGCGAACGTGCAGGGGGCGACCCTGATGTCGGAGACCATGGCGCAGTACTCGGCGCTCATGGTGATGGAGCACGAGTACGGCCGCGACAAGATGAGACGCTTCCTGAAGTACGAGCTGGACTCATACCTCGCCGGGCGCGGCGCGGAGCGGATCGAGGAGATGCCGCTCTACCTTGTCGAGAACCAGCCCTACATCCATTACCGCAAGGGGAGCCTGATCATGTACGCGCTGCGGGACGCCGTCGGCGAGCAGCCGCTCAACGCCGCGCTGCGCGAGTACGTGCAGGCCGTCAAGTTCCAGCAGCCCCCTTACACCAACTCCCCGGAGTTTCTCGACTCCATCGCCAAGGCGGTGCCGGCCGACAAGCAGGCGCTCCTCGACGACCTGTTCCGCAACATCACGCTCTACGAGAACCGGGCGACGAAGGCCACCTGGGCGAAGCGCGACGACGGCAAGTACGTCGTGACCCTGCAGTTCGCCTCGGCCAAGTACCGCGCCGACGGCAAGGGGAAGGAGACGGAGCGGCCGATGGACGACTGGGTGGACGTCGGCGTGTTCGGCGAAAAGGGGAAGGACACCCCGCAAGAGGGCAAGGTGCTCCTGCTCGAGAAGCGCCACCTCGCGAAGGGCGAGGATCGCATCGAGGTCGTGGTGGACGAGCTGCCGAAGAAGGCGGGCATCGATCCGTTCAACAAGCTCATCGACCGCAACCCGGAGAACAACATCATGGCGGTCGCCGCGGGCGGCCCGGCGCTGCCGTCGGGATCGGACCTCGAGAAGCGCCCGGGTCCGGTGCCGGCACCGCCGGGAATCGGGACCGCCGCGACCGCCGCGGGCGATCCGCCGGCCGCGGCGCCGGCGGCCGACGCGCCGAACGCCCACTGAGCCTGACGGTCGCTCCGTAACTCACCGGAGCGCCGGGATCGGGGGCCTCCGCTAGAATTCCCGGCGGAGGTGACCATGAAGCATCCCGGCGCTCCGGCGGGACGCAGCGCGGCTCGTGCCGCGGCCGCGTGCGCCGTCTTCGTGACCATGCTTGCGCTCGCCGCCGCGGTGGTTTTCGCCGCGGGCGCGCCGAAGAGCACATCGCCTCCAGCTCCTCCCCGTGTTCCGGCGGCCGCCGCCACGGCGGACCGCCCGCCCGACGAACCCGGTCCCTTCCGGTCCCCCGATCTCGTCGAGCTGATCGCGCTCGACCCGACCCTCAAGCTGGACATCCATTACGCGCGCAAGGACAACTTCACGGGGGCGCCCGTCTACACCGAGGCGCGCGCCTTCCTGCAGCGGCAGGCCGGCGAGGCGCTGGTGCGCGCCAATCGGACGCTGCGCGCCAAGGGCTACGGGCTCCTCGTCTTCGACGGCTACCGCCCGTGGACCGTGACGCGCCGCTTCTGGGAGCTGACCCCGGCCGACAAGAAGGTCTTCGTCGCCGATCCCGCCAAGGGTTCGAAGCACAACCGCGGCTGCGCGGTCGACCTGTCGATGTACGACCTCAAAACCGGACGCGAGGTCGCGATGCCGAGCCCGTACGACGACATGACGGCCAAGGCCTACGCGACGTACGAAGGGGGCGACGCGGA
>DASYQE010000190.1:0-3440 GCA_036005805.1 Candidatus Polarisedimenticolia bacterium
CCGGCCAGATGACCACCCTCACCATCGCGCTGCCCCCCGAGTCGAGCGTGCGGGAGCACGTCAAGGTGACCGGACAGGCGAGCCCCGTCGATCTCGAGGAGCGCGGGCTGACGACGCACCTGTCGTCCGAGTTCATCGACAATCTGCCGATCCTCGGGCGCAACTACCAGGAGGTGCTCACCCTTTCCCCCGGCGTCAGCGACGTGGACGGCGACGGCAACCCCAACATCCACGGTGCCCGCGACACCGACGTGGGCACCTTCGTGGACGGGGTCAACACGACCGATCCCCTGACCGGCAAGGTGGGAGCGCAGCTGAACATCGAATCGATCCAGGAGATCGAGGTGAAGACCGCCGGGGCATCGGCCGAGTTCGGCCGGGCGCAGGGCGGCTTCGCCAACATCCTCACGAAATCGGGCGGCAACCAGTTCGAGGGGGCCTTCAAGTTCTTCTGGCGCGGCTCGGCGCTGGACGGCGACGGGGCGGGCCAGGACTCATCGCAGATCCACGGCGGCATCGGCGAGAACGGCCTGCGCGATCTCACCTTCAACGACTACCTGCCGTTCCTGTCGCTGAGCGGACCCATCGTGCGTGACAAGGCCTGGTACTTCGCCACCTTCGAGTTCATCCAGAAGGAGGAGCCGGTGAACGCGGTGACGCAGGCGTTCGTCACCGGGCTGAACGAGCAGCGCGCCTTCGTGAAGGGCTCCTGGCAGGCGTCGCAGAACTCGCGGCTGGTCCTGACGCTCAACTACGACCCGCAGGAATTCACCAACCAGGGACTCAACAGCCTGACCCGAATGGAGGCGGGCTACACGCTCAAGCAGGGCGGGCCGCTCCTGACGCTGCGCGACACCACGGTGATGGGTCCGTCGGTGGCGCTCGACACGGCGGTGTCGTACTTCGATTCCAGGCCGGGGGTCGAGCCCAACATGCCGCTCGACAACAACAGCGACGGGATCATCTCCTACGACCGCAACCACGACGGGTTCCGGGACGCGCGCGAGCGCGATGCCGGCGAGGACTACGATGGCGACGGCCACTTCGACGTCTACGAGGACTCGCTCGTCCAGAACGGCATGCTCGATGCGGCCGAGAACCTCTATTGCTTCGACGGGGAGGCCCTGGTCTGGAAACCTTCCCCCCCGGCGCAGTGCGGTTTTCCGGTGCTGCACTTCGATGACGAGGACGGCGATCGGCTCGACCCGACCTTCCCCCAGGTTCTCCCGGGCGACGGAGATCGCCGCCTGACGCCCCCCGGCGGCTGCGAAGGGATCCACCGCGAGGACCAGGACTGCGACGGTCATCTCGATTCCAAAGACGAGGACCGCAATCACAACGGCATGCTCGATCCGGGAGAAGACCTCGATGGCGACCATCACCTCGACGACGGTACCGAGGACCGCAACCACAACTTTCGGATCGACGACATCGCCCACCCCGAATCCCTGTATCCCTACGGACGGCTGGCTCCGACGCCGACCGACCGCGATTTCTCCATCGACCTGCGCCAGGGGATCATCAGCGGTCCCTACTGGCAGCTGTACGACGATCGGCGCGAGCGCTTCACGCTGCGTCAGGACCTGAGCGTCTTCGTCGCGGAGGAAGCCGGCACCCACGACCTCAAGGGGGGCTACCTCGTCGAGAAGGAGCAGTTCGATCGCGCCGCCGAAGGACACCCGATCAGCGCCATCAACGACCCGGGCTGGGTGACGGGCATCCAGCGCGACCGGTTCCTGCATCCCGGGATCCAGATCGACTGCGATCCCTATGTGGACCCGTGCATCGACCCGGGCGTCGGACGTCTCACCGCCATCCTGCCGACCACCATCGACGCGGACCAGGCGGCGCACTCATTGAGCGCGGGCGTGTACGTCCAGGACACCTGGAAGCCGATCCCGACGGTGAGCGTGTCAGTGGGCCTGCGCTTCGACCGCGAGGCCGCCAGCACGTCGGGCTACACCTCTTTCACTCCCGACGCCGAGCGCGACCACATGGATCGCCTGCTGGCGCTGGCCGGGAACGAGGGGGGAAAAGACGACCTGGTCCAGGGGAACAACGACGGGATCGAGAGCTTCGGGATCCCGAACGATCCTTTCTACAACAAGGGCGTGCCCTTCTTCGCGGATCTCGTCAACGGCCTGCAGCGCAGCGCCTCATCGAGCCTCACCCTGCATCGCGACAGCGCCCAGTTCAGCCTGGCGCAGCTGCGCGCCTACTTCCCCGATCTCATCAAGGACGGGGCCATCGATCCGGTCCAGGCCGCCGCGTACAACATCCAGGTGCAGGCTCCCGAGGATTTCCAGGTCACCAACAACAACCTGTCGCCGCGCCTCGGGGCCTCCTGGGATCCCGGGGGCGCCGGCCGGACCAAGATCTTCGGCGCCTGGGGGCGCTACTACGATCGGCTCTTCCTGAGCACCGTGGTGGCCGAGCAGGGGATCGAGACCATCCAGCGGTACTACGTCCTCGACCGCGACGGCGAGGACGTCGTCCTGCAATCGGGAACCGGCGGGGTCGACGACAGCGTCTCGAACCACCAGTATGGAAAGCGCATCTCCGCCTCGCCGCCGACCGTGACCCAGGTGAACCGCAACCTCAAGACCCCCTACTGCGACGAATGGATCCTCGGCTTCGAGCAGGAAATCGCCGCCGAGACGGCGCTTTCGATCCGGGCGATCCAGAGGCGCTACCGCGATCAGCTCCAGGACATCGACGTCAACCACGAGACCCGCTTCGACCCGATCACACAAGCCCTGAGCGATCGCTTCGGCTACGGCAACGACATCGGCACCACCGAAGACCCGAACATCGTGACCACACCCGATGGCAAGCCGGACCTCTTCGTGCGCAACCCGTTCTTCAACCAGGTGCTGCGCGTGGGGAACACCAACACCTCGGCCTACGGCGCGATCGAGGTCGAGCTGCGGCGGCGGATGGCGCGGCGCTGGCAGATGCAGGGCTCCTACACCTACTCGCGCGCCCAGGGCGCCGCCGAGGACTTCCAGTCGCGTCTCGGCAACGACCCGTCCACGGTCGAGAGCGAGTACGGCTACCTGGACTTCGACCAGCGGCACGTGGTGAAGCTCAACGCCGGCTTCTTCCTGCCCGGCGACTGGCAGATCGGCGTCGGCAGCCAGTGGGCGAGCGGGCTCCCCTACTCGATCGTCTCCCGCTTCTTCGCGCTCGACGACGTCGGTTACCAGCAGTTCCGCACCCGCTACGGCTTCACCGAGAACGTGAACGGAACGCTCCAGTTCCACACCATGTCGCGCAACTCTGAGCGGAACGGCTCGACCCTCAACATCGACACCAGCGCCCGCAAGAACTTCGTCTGGGGACGCACCACGTGGGCGGTGTCGCTCGAGGTCTTCAACCTGCTCAACAGCGACGACCTGCGCGTCTATTCCTACGAGCCGAGCCGCACCACCGGCTTCGAC
>DASYQE010000191.1:0-4570 GCA_036005805.1 Candidatus Polarisedimenticolia bacterium
ACGACGGCGACCCCCTACCTGCAGCAGCCGCTGGCGCTCGGCGCCGACTACTCCATCGCCTCCGACACGAAAGCGCTCACGGGCCATCACGACGTGGTGCTCGGCCACGTCGCCGTGTCCGATCCGGAGCGCGCGACGGCCCTGCGCACCTGGCGCACGCAGCACGGCGCCATCCCGGGGCCGATGGAGGTGTGGCTGGCGCACCGCTCGCTCGCGACCCTGCCCTTGCGCCTCGACCGGCAGTGCACGACCGCCCATCGGCTCGCCGAGCTGCTGCACGGGCGGACGGGTGGGCCGGCCGGCCAGGTCACGCTGAAGTCGGTGCAGTATCCGGGTCTTCCGGGCCATCCCGGCCACGACGTCGCGGCGCGCCAGATGCGCGCCTTCGGCAGCGTCGTCAGCTTCGACCTCGACACGCGCGCACGCGCCGAAGCATTCCTCGCGGCGCTGACGATGGTGCGCGAGGCGACCTCGTTCGGCGGGGTCCACTCGACCGCCGAGCGTCGCGCCCGCTGGGGCGGCGACGCCGTCAGCGAGGGTTCCATCCGCTTCAGCGTCGGCTGCGAAGCTCCCGAGGACATCCTCGAAGACGTCGCCGCCGCACTGCGCGGCCTGCGATGAGCACCCCGCCGGCCGACCCGGCGCCCGCCCGGTCGCCCGGCCAGTCTCTTCCCGACGCGGAACATCACCGCCGGCTCGAGCGGCTCTACGCGTCGGCGCCCATCACGCAGTGGTTCGGCACGCGCCTCGAGGTCGGCGACGGCGAGGCGGAAGTCCGGCTGGCGGCGCGCCCGGAGTTCCTGCACGCGGCGCACGCCGTGCATGGATCGATCTACTTCCGGATGCTCGACGACGCCGCGTTCTTCGCCGCGAACTCGCGCGTGCGCGAGGTGTTCGTCCTCACCGTCTCGTTCACCCTGCAGTTCGCCCGTCCGGTCGCCGCCGGCGAACTGCGGGCGCGCGGGCGCGTGCGTCACGCGGGCGGGCGGCTCACCCTCGCGGACTCCGAGCTGTTCGACGCGGAGGGCCGGCTTCTGGCGCACGGATCCGGCGTCTTCACGCGCAGCACGATTCCGCTCGACGAGCGCGTCGGCTACGTCTGACGCGTCCGGTCCCGCTGGTCCGAGGCCTGCATCTGGGCCTGGCGGGGCCGGGAGATCTCCGCCAGACTGCTGGTCACTTCCTGTCCGCCGCCGCGTCCCATTTTCTCGCGGGCGGCGAAGCGGGCCACGTCTCCGAGGGTCACCACCCCGATCGGACACGCGTCGCGATCGACGACCGGCAGCCGGCGCACCTGCTTGTCCGCCATCAGGCGCTCCGCCAGCTTGACGTCGTCGTCCTCACGAACCGAGTGGACTTGGCGCGCCATGGCGTCCGAAACGCGCAGGTCGCGGAGCGCCTTCCCCTTGGTATACGCCGCCATGCAGATGTCCCGGTCGGTGACGGCTCCGGCGACGTGGTTCTGCTGGTCCACGACCGGCACGAACCCGCAGTCGCACTCCCACATCAGCCGCGCCGCCTCTTCGAGGGTATCGTCCGGCCGGGTCACCACCACCGGCCTGCTCATGATGTCTCCGATGCGCATGTTCGTCGCTCCTCCGTGAATGTGGGTCCCATCGTGGACCGGAATCGCGGCGCGAACCATGCGCGCGATCGCAGATCGGGACCCGGAGATTTCCGGGTTGCCGCCTCGCGACATTTCGGGACGAGACGTCGTTCCGCAAGGAATGATGTAACCTTCGTCGCCGGCTTCGCGTCGGCCCCTCGATGAAGCGCCGCTGGCCCTACTCGATCTGGCTGGGACTGGCCGTCGTCCTCGCGGCGCCGGTGCTCTATCTCACGGTCCTCGTTCCCAACCCGGCCACGCGGGCCATGCCGTGGCCGTCCCTGCTCCTCTTCGCGGTCGGCGTGGCGCTCCTCCTCCATGGCCTTCTGCGCGCCTGGCGCGCGCCCCAGGTCTACCGCGGCAAGGTGGTCGCCGCGATTGCTCTCGCGTCCGGCCTCGCGGTGACCGGATTCTTCTGCTGGGGCCTGTTCTACGCGGCGCGCCAGGTTCCCGATTCCCTCGGCGCCCCCCGCGTCGGCCAGCTCGCCCCCGACTTCACGCTCCCCGATCAGGACGGCCGCCCGGTCTCGCTGGCGCAGCTGCTCGCATCCCCGCACGCGTCGAACGGCGCGATGCTGGTCTTCTATCGCGGCGGGTGGTGACCCTTCTGCAACTCCGAGTTGCGGAGCCTGCAAGCCCATCTCCCCGAGTTCGACGCGCGCGGCGTCCGGCTCGTCGCCATCAGCGTGGACCCGCCCGAAGAGTCGGCCGATCTCCGGAAGAAGGCCGGCTACACCTTCACCTTCCTCGGCGACACGAAACGCGAGGTCACCCGCAGCTATGACCTGCTGCACCCGCGCGCCGGTCCCGGCGGCTCCGACATCGCCCGCCCCGCGGAGTTCTACCTGGACGCGACCGGCACCGTCCGCTGGGTGAACCTCACGCCGTCCATCGCCGAGCGCGCCACTCCCGAGGAGCTGCTCGCCGCGATCGACGCCTCCCTCGCGGAGAAGAAATGACCATGCCGCCCGAAGCGGATCGGAAGCCCGTCTCCCCTCTGCTCGGGACCTGGATGGCGGTCGGCGTCGCCATCGGCGCGGCCCTGGGCGCGGCGACGAAGAACTTCGGCTTGTGGATCCCCATCGGCCTCGCCGTCGGCCTGGCCCTCGGTGTCGGGATGTCGAAGAAACGGGGCGCCTGAGACCCGCGCACGCGCGCTTCGTCCGCCGCGGAGCCCGACCATGCCGAAACGCAGCGCCGGCTTGTTGCTCTACCGAAACTCCGCGAACGCGTCAGGCCCGGCCGCGAGCACTGAGGTTCTGCTGGTGCACCCCGGCGGCCCGTTCTGGACGAAGAAGGACGCGGGCGCCTGGTCGATTCCGAAGGGTCTCATCGAGGAGGGCGAAGACCCGCTCGCCGCCGCGCGCCGCGAGTTCGAGGAGGAGACCGGCGGCCGCGCCGAAGGGGAGGCGATTCCGCTTCAGCCGCTCCGCCAGCCGGGCGGGAAGATCGTCCAGGCCTGGGCGGTGCGCGGCGATTTCGATCCGGCCACGCTGCGAAGCAGCACCTTCGCGATGGAGTGGCCGCCGAAGTCAGGCCGCCAGCAGGAATTCCCCGAGGTGGATCGGGCCGGCTGGTTCACGCTGCCGGCCGCGCGGGAGAAGATCCTCGCAGGGCAGCGCGACTTCCTCGAACAGCTCGAGCGCCTGCTCGACTCCGCCGGTCCCTGACGCCATCGCGACCCGGGTGCCTAGATTCTCGTCGCGATCCAGGTGCAGGCGATCAAGATCAACAAAGTCACGCCGATGATGACGCCCTGGGCTTTCCAGGGAGTGCCCTTCGTCAGCCACCACGGCATCGACACGACGAACGACACCGAGAACGCAAGGCTTTTCAAGGCCTCGCCCGCCTCCGACATCCCGGAGCGCCGCAGCAGGATGCCGGCTCCGGCGAAGGCGAAGCTCACCGCCAGCATGACAGCCGCCCCGATGAGCCCGTCACGCGGCGTCACCCGCGAGCTGGTCCGTCCGCACTGCAGCATCGTCTTGAGCATCGGCATCCCTCCTCCATTCGCCGCTCCCGAACCGCCGCTCGTGGCCGGACGCCAGGCACGCGTCGCATGGCGCACGTCGGACGACAGCCACGCATCGATCGCCACCATCACGATGTCGAACACGTTCCCTGCGGTCAGCCGCTCCTCCCCGACCGTCGCGAGGAACTCGTCGCCGTAGCGCGCCCGCCACGCCGGCGGATACAGCCGCAGCAGCCGCTCGGCGGTCATGTTTCCGCCAGCCGCGCGCGCCCGACCCGGGCCACCGAGCGCAGGCTCTCGAGCCGGTGCCGCAGGACGCGCTGGCCCGCCGCCGTCAGCCGGTACGGCCGCCGCCGCTCTTCCGCCGCGAGCGCCTCGATCCAGCCGCGCGCCTCGAGCCGCGCGATGGCGCCGTAGAGCGTCCCCGGCCCGAGCCGCTGCCCCGCGACCGCCTCGATGTCCTGCGTCATGGCGTACCCGTGCTTGGGCCCGTCCGCGAGGGAGATCAGGATGTAGAGGGCCGGCTCGGAGAACCGTCCCAGCCCCGCCAGCAGATCGTCGGTCTTCTTCGCCATGCCGTCCGTTCCTCCGCGCCGCGGACCCGGGGCGCGTCGCTACGACGCAGAGCAGAGTATTACGCTCCGCGTAATAGAGTCAAGCGCCCGGCCCTCCCGCCTTGCCAACCCGGGCCGGTTCGCGTAATATGCAACCATATGGTTGCACATCAAGGAGACCCGACGATGACCGAGAGCACCGACCGCATCGAGAAGGAGATCGTCCTGAAGGCCCCGGTCCCCCGCGTCTGGAAGGCGCTGACCGACACGAAGGAATTCGGCGCCTGGTTCGGCGTGAGCCTCGACGGGCGCTTCGCCGCCGGCCAGCCGATCCGCGGGCGCATCACCATCCCCGGCTACGAGCACGTCACCATGGAGGTGACGGTCGAGAAGCTCGAGCCACAGACTTATTTCTCCTGGCGCTGGCACCCGGCCGCC
>DASYQE010000192.1:0-7800 GCA_036005805.1 Candidatus Polarisedimenticolia bacterium
CCCGACGAGCGCCACCTGCCGCGCGGCCAGGACGACCGCGAGGAGCTCGAAGGACGCCTCGTGGCGCATTTCGATCGCACCCTCGCGATCTCCTCGCCGTCTCGCTGAAAAGCGAAGGGCCGCTCCCCTTGCGGGAAGCGGCCCCATGTCTGCCAGAAATCGTGCGGTGGTCGCTTAGACCTTGCGGACGTTCGCAGCCGCGGGGCCCTTCTGGCCCTGCGTGATCTCGAACTCCACCGTCTCGCCTTCCTGGAGGGTGCGGAATCCCTGGGACTGGATCGCCGTGTGATGCACGAAGACGTCCTTGCTACCGTCCTCGGGCGTGATGAAACCGTACCCCTTCGCGTCGTTGAACCACTTCACCTTCCCCCTGGGCATATCCACTCCACCTCAAGAAAGCACGAGACTCCCCGCGACGGCGCGACGCCACCGACGGCGTCGCAGACCATTATCCTATCTTGGGGTGTCTCATGGAACGGAGTCATTCTGTTCGATATATCGTCCCGGTGTCCAGACCCCCCCAGAATAAATCAAGGGGGCCCGGGATCCCCTCCCAAAGCCCCCCCTCTGGCACGCCAGGCGAAGAGAAACCAGGTCAAAGGGCCCGAGGCGAACACCAGGAGGTCGATGGCGATCATCCGCAGCCCCGGCCCCCCTTCGGGCCAGAGCTGGCGCTCGACGACGAAGGCGGTGAGGGCGAAGACCGGCAGCATCAGCAGGAGGAGAGCGAACCCCCCGAGCGGCACCCGGAAGGGGCGCTGTGCGGTTTCGCCCACGGCCGCGACCAGGTCGCGCGGCGCACGGCGTCGCAGGCGGAGCAGGGCCGCACAGATGAGCACGTACGCCAGCACCTGCACGAGAGAGAACAGGCCCGCCAGCTCCGCGAACGGCAGGAGCGCCAGCACGCTGAGGGCCAGCGAGCCCGCGAGGAGCGAGACCACCGGCGTGCCGAACTTCGGGGAGACGCGGCCGAAGAGTCTCGGGAAGAGCCGGTCCTGCGCCATCACCATCGGCAGGCGCGACTGGCCGAGGATCGTGACCATGAGGATGCAGGTGTTGCTGAGCAGCCCGCCGATCGACATGGCGGCGGCGAGGGGCGCGCCGCCGATCTGCGAAGCCAGCACGGTGAAGTGCGCTTCCCCCCAGTCCCGCCACCCGTCGCAGGCGACGAGCCCCGCGAAAGTCGGGATGAGATAGGAGCCGACGACCATCGGCATCGCAATGGCGAGCGCGATGGGAAAGGCGCGCGACGGGTTCTCGACCTCCTCGGCGTTCGGCGTGAGCTTCTCGTACCCGCCGTAGAGCCAGAGCGCGATCATCAGGCCGTCGGTGAGCGCGGTCGCAAAGCTCTTGTCGGGATTCAGGAACGGCACGAAGGCCGGGTGGCTCCACTGCACGAGGCCCATCACCGACAGGCCGAGGAACGGCAGAAAGATGAGCCCGGTCAGGATGACGGACGTCATCCCGACCAGCCGGATGCCGAAGCAGTTGAGGATGGTCGTCCCCCAGATCGGCACGAGCGCGATCAGATAGCGCCCGGCCGGCGACAGCTCCGGCAGGAAATAGCGCAGGTAGCTCGCGAACAGCACCGCGAAGGCGGCGTTGGTCATGAGGTTCGCGAGCCAGACGAGCCAGCCCGCCTGGTAGCCGACGAAGTCGCCGAAGGCCGCCCGCACCCAGCGGTAGTAGCCCCCCTCGACCGGGTAGTGCGACGACAGCTCGGCGCAGGCGAGCGAGATGGGGATGCCCCAGAGAAACGGCAGGACGAGCAGCAGCGTCAGCGCCAGCCCCGGCCCCGACGCCGAGACGATCTGCTCGAGCCCGTAGGCCCCGCTGCAGACGACGGAGTAGGTCAGGAAGACAAGATGGAACGTGGTGGCGCGCCGCGGCGCGCGACCTGGGGACGCCTCCGACATTGCCGGGCCTCTAGGCGCGCCGCGCGCCCCCCGTCAAGGCTCGGGCGCCACCCTCGACCCGTCGCCGGCGACCGGACCCTGAAGCGGCTGCGGCTCGGTGGCGGCGTCGTGCTTCACCACGACGGCACCGCAGCGCTGCATGCCGCTCGTCGCCCAGCGGACGCAGACGCGTGCCAGCTTGCCGTCGGGAACAATCGCCAGGTGCTCCATCAGGCCAGGCCGTCCTCCGCCCGTCGTGCCGCAGACGCCGTTGCCGTCCGCGTCGAAGACGAACGTCACGGCCGTGTCGTTGACCATCCGCTTTTCTGCGTCGTCCACGATGGCGGTTTCGCAGTCGCGCATGGGACTCGGCAGCACCACGTTGTCGAGCGGATCCGCCAGCGCGTCCGCCGCCGACAGCCAGACCGTGCCGATCTGCTCGAGCGGCGCGGGCGCGGGGCCGCCCGGGCATGCCGGCTTGAAGCGGCAGGTGACGAAGAAGGTCTTCAATGTGCCGCTGTCCCGCATGAGGTACGGCCGGATCGTGCACAAGGAGAAGGGCTCCCGCTCGTCGACCTGCCCGTCGCAGTCGTCGTCGAGACCGTTGCACGTCTCCGCCGGCGGGTTCGGCGTTCCGATCCCGCCGTGGACGCAGCCGCTGGCCGGATCGCAGCTGTCCGAGGTGCAGTGGTTCCCGTCGTCGCAGGAGAGCGTGCCGGGACCCGCACAGACCGGTTCTTCGCTGCCCGCCGGGGGAGCGACGCACTGATCCCCGGTGGTGCAGGCGTTCCGATCGTCACACGGGGCTCCAATCGCACCCGCCACGCCATGGCAGGCGGGGTCGCCGTTCTCGGGGTAGACGCACTGATCGCCCATCGTGCAGGAGTTGCCGTCGTCGCATGGCGTGCCGCTCTCGACTCCGAAACCGACGCAGAGGCCCGCATAACATTGGTCCTGCGTCGTGCAGACGTTGGCGTCGTCGCAGGCTTCGCCGTCGGCGAGCACCGTGCCGCCGCAAACCCCGGCGGCGCACACGTCGTTCCGTGTGCAGGAATTCAGGTCGTCGCAGGCATGGCCGTCCAAGGGAGCGCTGCGGGAGACGCAACCGGCCGCCGGCTCGCACACGTCCTCGGTGCAGGCGTTGGCGTCGTCGCAAACCAGGGGATCGTGCCGGCACTCTCCGGTGGTGCCGTCACAGGCATCGACCGTGCAGGCATTGTGGTCGTCACAGGAGACGGGCGCTCCATCCGTGCAGCAGGGATCCACCACGGGCGCGTGCTGGCAGGAGCAGAGGTCCTCACCCACGACAGCGGTGTCGGTCGTGCACGGGTTGCCGTCATCGCAGCCGGGAAGGATCCCGGCGCAGACCATGACGCCCCCCTGGCTCGCGACGCAGCGGTCCAGCCTCGTGCAGGCGAAGCCGTCGTCGCAGACCTGTCCGGGGAGCGGTTGGTGCTGGCATCCCTCGGGCGCGGTGCAGAGATCGGCCGTGCAGGAGTTCCCGTCGTCGCAGGTGAGCGGGACGTGGAGGCAGCCGGCGGCCGGGTCGCAGGAATCGGCCGTGCACGGATTGGCGTCGTCGCAGCTCACCGGCGTGTCGCCGCAGACGCCTCCCTGGCAGGTCCGGCAATCCAGGCATGGGGAACCGTCCGCCTTCGCGACATGAGTGCAGCTGAAGCCGCCTTGCGGGCAGAGATCGTCGGTGCACGGATTGTTGTCTTCGCAGGGGAGGTCGAGGGTCGGCTGGCAGCCGCCTCGAACGCACTGGGCCAGCCCGCAGTAGCCGGGGATGGTGCACGATCCCCCCGACGAGTTGACGATCCGACAGGAATTGTTGATGCACTCGTAGGAGTAGCAGGTCCCGCCTGACGGACACCCCGGCCCGCCCCAGTCGCGCAGCCTGCATCCGCCGTCTTCCTCCATGCAGACGTTGCTGCCGCACTGGGGCTGCGGGCAGACGACCGGCCCCCCTCCCATACAGTTGCCGCCGGTGCAGGTCTCCCCGGTCGTGCAGACCCTTCCATCCGAGCAGGCACCCGCCACATTGTCGCGGCGGCACTGTCCGGTCGCGGGGTCGCAGGCATCGGTGGTGCAGGAGTTGCCATCGGCGCAATCGACGGGCGGGTGCTGGCACGCTCCGGTTGACGGGTCGCAACGATCCTGCGTGCAGAGGTCGCCATCGGAGCAGTCCTGGGCGGTCCCTTCGCAGACCACGGTGTCGCCCTGCGTCACGCAGCGATCGTCGCGCGTGCAGGCGTTCCGGTCGTCGCAGCCGGCTCCGCCTCCGAGCGGCGTGCCCTGGCAATGCGCCCCATCACAGGCATCCGAAACGGTGCAGGAGTTGCCGTCATCGCAGGACGCGCCCGGATCGAGGAACGCCCCCGCAACACAGACGCCGGCCGCGCAATGATCCCCGAGCGTGCAGGTCTCGCCGTCGTCGCACGGAGTGGCATCGGGGCGGGGAAAATGGAAACACCCGCCGACCGCGCCGTAATAGCTCCGCGCGGACCGGCATTCATCGCTGGTACAGGCATTGCCGTCATCGCACGAGAGGGGGTCGTGCCGGCAGGTTCCGGTCGCCGTGTCGCAGGTATCGACCGTGCAGGCATTCCAGTCTTCGCACCCGGGGCAGGTCAGTTCGGCACCGACCTGGGCACGGCTCGGGGACGGAACCCCGGCGGCGCCGGCGGCATTCTGTGCGAGGACTTGCGACGACGACAGGGAGGCGGCGGCCAGGATTGACAGGAGGCCGGCGAAACCGCGGGACGGGCGGAAGCGATGCAGCATGGACCCCTCCTCGGCGAGCTCTTTTGCCGGAATATACCTCCACCCGCCGGCGCGTGTTCAGGAATTGTCCGGATTGTTCAGGCCGAACAGCCGGCCGGTGAAGAGATGCCGGACGTCACCGGGAGGTGGAGCGCAGGGACCGGAGGGCGTCTCTGGTCATCAGGCGGGACATCTCCTTGCGCCAGCGGACCCCGAAGTCGGTGTTGTCCACCGGCTTGGCCACCGGGAACGCCAGGCGGGAGGCCTCGTCGATCACCTCCTCGGTGAGCGGACGGCCGGCGAGTGCTTTGGCGGCGGCCGCCGCCTCGATCGGCGCCTCGGCGACAGCACCCAGCCACAGGCGCGCCTCGGCGACGACGTCCTGCTCGAAGCGCAGCGCGACGGCGACACCGAGGACCGGGAAGTCGAACGCCTCGCGCCGGCGCAGCTTGCGATAGGTGGTGCGCCATCCATCGACGGGCGGGAGATCGATCTGCGCGAGGATCTCGTCCGGCGCTTTCGTCAGGTACTGGATCCCGTCGCGAGCGAACAGCTCGCGCGCCGCGATCGTCCGCTCCCCGGCTTTCGAGACGAGGCGCAGGCGCGCGTCGAGGGCGCAGAGCATCGGGGCGCTGTCGCTCGACGAGACGGCGAGGCAGGTGTCGCTTCCCGGCGCGACCCAGCAGGTGTCGCCGTCGCACTTCATGCAGAAGTGGATGGCGCGGCGCCACTCGTAGTTCTGGTTGTAGTAGTTGCACCGCGTGTCGAGACAGATGTTCCCGCCGATCGTCCCCATGTTGCGCAGGATGGGCGTCGAGATCGACTTCACCGCCTCGTGGAGGCCCGGCCACGCCTTGCGGATCCCGCCGTGCTCCTCGAGAGCGGTCAGCGTCGTCCCCGCGCCGATCGAGAAGCCCTTCGGGGCGCTGCCGCGCACCCCCGCGAGGCGCGGCAGGACCCCGAGCGCCACGAGTGTCTTCGGCGTCTGGTGCCGGCGCTTCATGTTGGGAAAGAGGTCGGTCCCGCCCGCAAGCGGCATCGCCGACGGCCCTTCCGCCGCAAGGATCGACGCGGCATCCTTGAGCGAGCGCGGCTCGACGTAGCGGAACTTCGGCAGGCGCATCATCGGCGCACACCGCCTGGGCCGATCGGCTCCGCCTGCGCCGCCGCCTTTTCCGGCTCGAGCGCCCGGCCCGTCCCCCCTTCCCACGGCGTGGGAACGCGGGTGGTCTCGGGCCACTCGACGCGCGGCAGCCGCGCCGGGCCGTAGCGCTTCTGCGGCGACTCGAGGGCCTTGAGGATCTTCTCCGGAGTGATGGGCACCTCGTCCACGCGCACGCCGACGGCGTCGTAGACGGCGTTGGCGATCGCCGGCGGCACGGGCAGCAGCGGCCCCTGCCCGACCTCCTTGGCGCCGAAGGGGCCGTTCGGGTCAGGATCTTCGACCAGGTACGTCACGACCTCGGGCATCTCCATCGTCGTCGGGCTCTTGTATTCGAGCAGCGAGGGAATCTTGTGCACGCCCTGGCGGTTGGCGCGGAAGACCTGCTCCTCCATCAGCGCCTCGCCGAGCCCCATGTAGATGCTGCCCTCGACCTGGCCGACGACGAGCACCGGGTTGATCGAGCGGCCGATGTCATGCGCGATATGGACGCGCTCGACCTTGATCCAGCCGCTGTCGGGGTCGACGTCCACCTCGATGACCGCGGCGCTGTACGAGTACGCCGGGGACGGACCCACCCCGGCGCCGCGGTAGCGGCCGGCCGACGGCGGCGGGACATAGGAGCCCACCGTGCCGATCGTCCCGAAGCGGGACTCGGCGAGGACCACCGCCTCGGCGAAGGGCATGCTCTTCGCCGACGGATCCTCGACGTCGTAGACGCGACCGCCGCCGAAGCCGACGCGCTCGCCCGGGATCTCCAGCTTCGCCGCCACCGCCTTCGCGAGCAGCTCGCGCGCCCGCTCCGCCGCCTGGATGGCGGCATTGCCCATCATCAGGGTGACGCGGCTGCTGTACGAGCCGAGATCCACCGGCGTGAGATCCGTGTCGCCGACGCACAGGCGGATGTCGAGCGGGTCGATGCCGAGGACCTCGGCCACGAACTGGGCCAGCACCGTGTCCGATCCCTGGCCGATGTCGATCTCGCCGCAGAACACCGCCACCCCGCCCCCGCGGTCGAGGCGGAGCTGCACGCCCGTGTGCGGCATGCTGTTCCAGTAAATCGGCAGCCCGGCGCCGCAGATGTACGACGAGCAGGCGATCCCGATGCCCTTGCCGCGCGGCAACCGGCCGTGCTTCTCGCGGAAGTTCGACCCCGCGACGACTTTTTCGATGCAGGCGCCGAGCCCCATCGAGCCGACCTTGAGGTAGTTGGCGGTGAGCGTGTTCGGCGGCACCAGATGCTTCAGGCGCAGGTCGGCCGGGTTCATCTGCAGCCGCGCCGCGATCTTGTCGAGGTGCACCTCGAGCCCGAAGCGCGGCTGCGGCGTGCCGTGCCCCCGCTTCGGACCGCACGGCGGCTTGTTGGTGAAGAAGCGCGCCCCCTCGAAGCGGTAGTTGGCGACGGGGTACGTCACCGTCTGCAGCGCGCCGGTGTAGTAGGTGCTGGCGACCCCGTACGAGCCGTACGCTCCGCCGTCGAGATACGAGCGGAAGTGGAGCGCGGAGATCGACCCGTCCTTCTTCACGCCGCTCTTGATCGCCATGAGCACGGGGTGCCGGCCGCGGTGGCAGTAGAAGACCTCCTCGCGGGTCAGGCAGACCTTCACCGGCCGCCCGGTCTTGAGGGCCAGCGCCGCCACGACGATCTCGTGGTTGAACGGGTCGCTCTTGCCGCCGAACCCCCCGCCGTTGGGACACGCGATCACCCGGATGCGCGACGGCGGCATCTCCAGCACCTTCGCGAGCGCCCGGTGCAGGTAGTGCGGCGTCTGCGTGCTGGACCAGATCGTCACCTTGCCGTCCGGCTCCGGCATCGCCAGCGCCGCGTGCTGCTCCATCGGCAGGTGGGTGTTCCCCTCGTAGAAGAGGACGTCTTCGAAGACCTCGTCCGCCTCGGCGAAACCGCGCCCGACATCGCCGAACTCGAGCGCCACCTTCTTGTGGATGTTTCCGTCGTCGCCGTACTCGTGCAGGAGC
>DASYQE010000193.1:0-17033 GCA_036005805.1 Candidatus Polarisedimenticolia bacterium
GTCATGGTGAACGTCGCGGCCGCCGCGCTGACCGGCATCGCCGGCGTGTCGATCGAGGACGGCACCGGCGATCCGCACAAGCCGCTGTTCGACTTCCAGCTGTCGGTCGAGCGCATCCGCGCGGCACGGCACGCTCTCGAGGGAACCGGTGTGATGCTGACGGCGCGCACCGAGGGCTTTCTCCTCGGCAAGCCCGACCTCAGGGAAACCATCCGCCGCCTCACCGCCTACGCCGACGCCGGGGCCGACTGCCTTTATGCGCCGGGCATCCGGCAGCGCGGGGAGATCACGGGCGTGGTCGCCGCTGTCGCGCCGAAGCCGGTCAACGTCCTCGTCGGATCGAGCTGGGCTTCGGTGGCCGAGCTGGCCTACCTTGGCGTGCGGCGCATCAGCGTCGGTGGCGGACTGGCGCGCACCGCCTGGACCAGCTTCCTCGAGGCCGCGCGCGAGATCGCCGGCACCGGCACCTTCAACACCCTCGACCAGGCCCTGCCGTACGACGAGATCAACGGAGCTTTCGAGCACTGAAGCCCCGCCGTGCCGCGGACTCGCCCGGCGCCGCCCGGATATTGCCGCCCGCGCATAAATAATTGATGCGTGCCCCTCGGGGCCGTCGTATGTTCCCGCGCAATCTTCAGGGGGGATTCATGCGCGCGGGCAACCGGCTGGGCCGCAGCAGTGTGCTTCTGTCCTGGGTGTTCCTGACGTCCCTGGCCGTCACGGCGCCGCCCGATGGCGCACGCGGCACGTCGATCCCGCCGCAGGCTTTCGAGCTGAACCGGGGACAGGCCGGGCCCCGGGCGGCTTTCCTCTCGCGCGCCGACGGGCTCCTCTTCCGCTTCGACCCCGCGGGAATCGACATCGATAACGCCGGCGAGGCGGTGACAACCGGGCACGCGCGGCTCCTGTTCGTCGGCTCGAGTCCCGACGCCGGGCTCGCCGGCCATGAGCCGCTCGAGGGGACGGTCTCGTATTTCCAGGGGGCCGAGCCGGCCGGCTGGATCCGCGACGCGCCGACCTTCGCGGCCTTGCGCTATCGCGGCATCTACCCGGGCGTGGACCTGACGGTGCGCGGCGATCACCGCCGCCTGATCCTCACCTTCTCGCTCACCGGCGCAGCCGACCCGGACGCCGTCGCCCTCTCGTTCGAGAACGATGCGGCGGCGGAGTTCCTGCACCTGCATCGCAGCAGCGGCAGGCGCGAGGTGCGCTACGTTCTCGACCGCGCAGAGGCGACGTCCGGGGCCGGCAGCGCCGCCGGGATCGCGGTCGACGGCACCGCCCGGGTCGTCGTCGATCGGGATGGGAACACCTACGTGGCCGGGCGCTCGCTTACCGCCGGCCCGGCGTTCGACGGGGCGCCTGGAGCCGAGGCGTTCGTGGCGCGCGTCGATCGCGGCGCCACCGCACCCGCCTGGGTCGCCTGGCTCGGCGGCGCGGGCAGCGATGTCCCGCTGGCTCTCGCTCTCGCGCAGGACGGCGCCGTCGTCGTCGCCGGCCGGAGCGCATCCGCCGACTTCCCGCTCGTCCGCCCGCTGTCGGACCGCCTTTCCGGCCCCTCGGACGCTTTCGTCGCGAGACTTTCTCCCGACGGTCGAGGACTGCTCGTCTCGACATATCTCGGCGGTGGCGGTGAGGACGAGGCGCGCGACGTGGCGATCGACGCGGACGGCAATGCCTGGGTCGCCGGAACGGGATCGGGGGCGGGAATTCTGACGGTGCTCGCACCCGACGGGGAGCGACTCGTTCGGCCTGACGCGGAGCAGGCGCTGGCGCAGGCGGGATCGATCGATGCGATCGCTTTCGACGCGGCGGGCCGGCTGTACGTGGCCGGAGCTTCCGCGGGTGGTCCGTTCCTGGACTCGGGAGCGGCCAGGACACCCCTCGCCGTCACGGATGCGGTCCGCATCACCGGTCTGGCCATCGACCCGGACGGGACGGCGTACGTCGTCGGCCGGCGGTCGGCGGAAACGCCGGGAGGCCCGGAGCGGGGCTTCGCGGCGGTGGCCCCGGCTGCCGGAGAGCCCGTGGTCACGCTTTTCGATCGCGTGCCGCTGGCGGTCGCGACCACCCTCCGGGAACAGGCCTGGGTCACCGGCGAAGAAACGGCCGGACATCGGACCGCCTTCATCGCCCGCCTCTCGGGCGCCGATGCGACGCTCGATCGCGTCAAGCCGATCGCCGGCAGCGCCATGGTGCGCGCCTCCGGGATCGCTCTCGATCCGGACGGCCGCCCGGTCGTCGCCGGGATCGATCGCGCCGACGCCGACGGCGGGGCGCGCCTGTTCACCGCCGCCGCCGGCGGCGGCCTGGTCGCGGTTCGCCCGGTCCCGGAAGGTTCCATCAGCCCGGCGGCCGCCGGCTGCCCGGGGACCATCCGCTTCGACAACAGCGCCGGCACCGGACTCTGGCAGACGGCGACCAACTGGAGCACCGACGTGTTGCCCGGGGCCGCCGACGACGTCTGCATCCCCGCCGGCATGAGCGTGACGCTGAATTCCGGCACGCCGTCCATCGGCAGCCTGTTCGTGGAGAGCGGCGCTTCGCTCAGTCTCACGACCCCGACGCTGACCATCGCCTCCACGTCCCAGGTGGACGGGACCCTGGCCATGTCCGCGGGAGGAATCGCGGGGAACGCCAATCTCATCCTCAACGGCACCTTCAACTGGAGCGGCGGAGCGCTGACCGGGGCCGGAACGACCGAGGCCAACAACGGCATCGCCATCAGCGGTGGGCAGGTCAAGGACGTGACCACGAGCCGCGTCCTGAACACCCACGGCACCGTGACCTGGACCGGCACCGGGTCGGTCCGGCTGTTCAGCGGCGGAACGATCCACAACCTCGGCACCTGGGACGCCCGCAGCGATGCCTCGCTCACCCAGGTCACGGCGCCGGCCCTGTTCGACAACCCGTCCGGATCCACGTTCAAGAAGACGCTCGGGGCCGGGACGACGACGGTCACCGCTCCCTGGTCGGGAGACGGCGCCGTCAGCGTCGAGAGCGGGACGGTGAGCTTCAATGGCGGCGGGTCGAGCAACGGCTCCTTCACCGGGCTCGGCGGCACGACCCTGGGCTTCAGCGGCGGCTCCTTCACGCTCGGGACCGCCTCCGTCGTCAACGTCCCCAACGTCTCGGTGGCCGTCGGGGATCTCACGGTCAACGGCTCCTTCACGACCACCGTCTCCTCGAGCAGCGCGCAGTTCGGCACCTGGACGTTCAACCCCGCCGCCACGCTCGTCTCGATCGGCCCGAGCCTGTCGATCGCCGGCACCCTCGTCCTGAACAGCGGCGAAGCGGTGAACGTCACGAGCCTGACCGAGACCGGCGGCTCCCGCCAGGGAACCGACACGCTGTCGGTCTCGGGAACGTTCGCGTGGTCCGGCGGGTCGCTCAACAGCGCCGCCACGACCAACGCCAACGGGCCCCTGTCGTTCAGCGGCGTCTCGGTGAAGGACCTCACAGGAGGTCACGTCCTGAACACCAAGGCGGCGACCACCTGGACCGGGAACGGCTCCATCCGCCTGGGCGGCGGCTCGCTCATCCGCAACACTTCGGCCTGGGAGGCCCAAAGCGACGCGTCGATCACCAGCCTCGCCGGCAGCGGATCGTTCGACAACCAGGCCGCGGCGACGTTCACGAAGAAGGTGACGTCGGGAACGACCACCGTGAACGTGCCGATCACCAACTCCGGGACGATCACCGCGGAGACCGGGACGATCTCCTTCGGAGGCGGCGGATCCGGTCCGGGAACATATTCCGGGCTCGCCGGGGCGACGCTGGTCTTCGCCGCGGGGAGCTACACCCTCGACGCCGCGGCGACGCTCAACGCTGCGAATGTCGCCGTGTCGGGCGGCGGGACCCTGTCGGTTCTCGGCTCCTTCACCGCCTCGACGACCACCACCGTCAGCAGCGGCATGACCTTCGAACCATCCGCGACCCTCGTCAGCCTGGGAGCCCTGAGCGTCAGCGCCTTCGGCGTGCTCGATCTGAGGAGCGGCGAGACGGTCAACCTCCCCACTCTCACCATGTCGGGAGGGTCGATCCTGGGAACCGACGTCATCAACGTCGCCGGGGTGGTCAACTGGAGCGGCGGCAGCATCGGCGGGGCCGCCAACTTCAACGCGAACGGCGGCATGGCGCTCACGTCGGTCTCGGTCAAGGATCTCGTCGGCGGCCGCACCCTCAACACCTCCGGCACCGTCACCTGGACCGGGACCGGCGGCGTCCGCCTGGGAGGCGGCTCGCTCATCCGCAACACCTCGGCCTGGGAGTCGCAGAGCGATGCGTCGTTGTCGAACAATCTCGCCGGCGGCGGATCCTTCAACAACCTCATTGGTGCGACGTTCACGAAGAAGGTGGCGACGGGAACGACGAGCCTGAACTGCCCGATCACCAACTCCGGGACGATCACCGCCGAGACCGGGACGATCTCCTTCGGAGGCGGCGGCTCCGGCCCGGGAACGTATGCCGGGCTCGCCGGGACGACGCTGCTCTTCACCGCGGGCAATTACACCCTCGATGCCATAGCGACCCTCAACGCTCCGAGCGTCGTCGTGACCGGCGGGACCCTGTCGGTCCTCGGCTCCTTCACCGCCTCGTCGACCACCGCCGTCGGCAGCCCCATGACCTTCGAGCCGTCCGCGACCCTGGTCAGCCTGGGGGCCCTGACCGTCAGCGCCTTCGGCGTGCTCGATCTGAGGAGCGGCGAGACGGTCAACCTGCCCACTCTCACCATGTCCGGAGGGTCGATCCTGGGAACCGACGTGATCAACGTCGCGGGGGTGGTCAACTGGAGCGGCGGCAGCATCGGCGGTGCCGCCGCCTTCAACGCGAACGGCGGCATGGTGCTCACGTCGGTCTCGGTCAAGGATCTCGTCGACGGCCGCACCCTCAACACCTCCGGCACCGTCACCTGGTCGGGGACCGGGGCCATCCGCACCCGGGCGAGCAGCATCCGCAACGCCGGCCTGTGGCTCGCTCAGTCGGACGCGCAGATGCTCGACAACCTGGGAGCCGGAGGAGTGTTCGACAATCTCGTCGGGGCGACCTTCCGGAAGACGGCGGGGACCGGCACCACCGAATTCACTCTCCCGCTGCTGAATCACGGGACCGTGGAAATCCAGAGCGGCTCTCTCACCGTGTCCGACAGCGGCAACAGCAGCGGCACCATCACGGGATCGGCCGGAACCGCCTTCGTGTCGACGTCGGGCACGTACAGCCTCGATGTCGGGTCGACCTTCCAGGTCCCCGGTGTGACCGTCTTTTCCACGGGTGCGATCGAAGCGCACGGGTCGTTCGCCGTCGCCGCCGCCACGACCGCGGATAACGCGGGAACGCTGACGCTCTTTCCCGAGGCGACCGTCACCAGCCTCGGGACCGCCCTGGCCGTCACGGGGGGAACCCTCGATCTGAGGAGCGGGGAGACCATCGACGTCACCACGCTGTCCCTGACCGCCGGCACGCTCAAGGGGAGCGACACGGTGAACGTTTCGGGCGCGCTGACGTGGTCGGGAGGCACGATGACGCAGGCCGGGATCGTCAACGCCAACGGCGGCGGCACCCTCAGCGGCGTGTCTCCGAAGGACCTCACGGCGGGACGGACCCTGAACACCGCCGGGACTCTCACCTGGGGCGGCCCCGGCATGGTCCGCATGGGAGCCGGGGCGGCGATCCACAACTCCGGGACCTGGAACGCGCAGACCGACGCGGCGATCAGCAACAGCCTGGGAGGCGGGCTCTTCGACAACCAGGCGGCCGGGACCTTCCAGCGCTCCTCGGGGGTCGCGACGATGAACATCACGACCGACTTCTCGAACGCGGGCGCGGTCCGGGTGCAGACCGGCACGCTGCAGTTCAGCACGTCGTACACGCAGACCGCGGGCTCGCTGACGCTCGAGGGAGGCGCCGTGCTGGCGAGCGTTCCGCTGCAGATCCAGGGGGGAAGCCTCGCCGGATCCGGGACCGTGACCGGGAACGTCAGCCTGAACGGTCACCTGGCGCCGGGACTGTCGCCCGGATCGCTCACCATCACGGGGACGCTCGCCCCCACCGCCTCGTCCGCCTTCGACGTCGAGATCGGCGGGCTCACACCGGCGACCGAACACGACCGCGCCCTGCTCAACTCGGCGGTGGCGCTGGCGGGAACCCTCAACGTCTCCCTCGTGAACGGCTTCGTCCCGGCCGACCTCAATACTTTCACCATCATGACCTTCCCGTCGGCGACCGGGACCTTCCCCACGGTCAACTTCCCGCCGCTGCCCGGGGGCATGGTCTGGCAGATCTTCTACAACCCGACGTCGATCGTCCTGAAGACGATCAACGACCTCGACGGCGACGGCATCAGCAACCTGGTGGACTGCGCTCCTGCCGACCCGTCCGCCTGGAGCATCCCGGGAGAAATCTCCGGGGTGAACTTCGGGACCAACAACCAGACGATCTCCTGGACGTCGCAGGCCTCGCTGTCGGGACCCGGGACGACCTACGACCTGATGCGCGGCCTCGTCGGCCAGCCAATCGGCGGCGGCGCCGCCGAGACCTGCCTGGCGCTCGACAGCGGCTCGAACACTTTCAACGACACCGCGACGCCGGCGGTCGGAACATCGTTCTACTACCTCGTCCGCGGCGCCAACGTCTGCGGCGCGGGGAACTACGGCACGACCACGAGCGGCGCGCCGCGCAACACCGCCGCCTGTCCCTGATCGGATAGACTCCGCCGCGATGACGGCCGGACGCGACGACGCAGGCTGGGCCGGGCACCCCCGCGGCCTCTCGACGCTCTTCTTCACCGAGATGTGGGAGCGCTTCTCGTACTACGGGATGCGCGCCTTCCTCATCCTCTACATGACGACCGAGGTCGTCAAAGGCGGGCTCGGCTTCGACGTCGCGCACGCCGGCTCGGTCTACGGCACCTACACCGGCAGCATCTGGCTGGCGACCATTGGCGGCGGCATCGTTGCCGACCGCCTGCTCGGCGCCTATCGCAGCGTGATGTGGGGCGGGATCATCATCGCCCTCGGGCATTTCACGCTGGCGTTCCGCCAGGTCCCGTTCTTCTACGCCGGGTTGTCGCTCATCGTCATGGGGACGGGCCTCTTGAAGCCGAACGCCACGACGATGCTCGGGACCCTCTATTCCCCCGAGGACGAGCGGCGCGACGCCGGCTTCTCCATCTTCTACATGGGGATCAACCTCGGCGCGTTCATCGGTCCGATCATCGCGGGCTGGCTGGCGCAGACGGTGGACTGGCATGCCGGCTTCGCCTGCGCCGGCGTCGGCATGCTCATCGGGGTGATCCAGTACGTGCTGGGGAAGGAGCGGTTGCGGCCGGCCTGGGCCGGCGCCCCGGGCGGGCCGCCGGCGCGCAGCATCGGATTCGTCGCGCCGGAGCGCGGTCCGGAGTCGGTGGGCGCCGCGGCGCGCGCCGGCGAACCCGCGGCCGCTTCACCCGCGCGGTTCACGCGGGCCGAGTGGATGCGCATGCTCGCCGTCTGCGTCTTCTTCGTCTTCGCGGCCCTGTTCTGGGGCGCTTACGAGCAGGCCGCCTCGACCCTCGCGCTGTTCGCCGACCAGAAGGTGGACCGGGTGCTTCTCGGATGGACCATCCCCTCCTCGTGGAACGTGTCCATCCAGGCGATGTTCGTCATTCTCCTTTCACCGGTTGCGGCCTGGGTCTGGATGCGCCTGGGGCGTCGCGAGCCCTCCACGCCGATGAAGTTCTCGTTCGGGCTGCTCCTCGTCGGCGTGTCGTTCGTGGTGCTGCTGCCGGCGGCGATCCTGGCGATGGGCAGCGGGACGCTCGTCAGCCCGCTCTGGCTCGTCGCCGCCTATTTCATCCAGGTGTGCGGCGAGCTCTGCCTGAGCCCGGTCGGCAACAGCGTCGTCACCAAGCTGGCGCCGGCGCGGGTCGTCGGCATGATGATGGGGGTCTGGTTCCTGTCGATCGCGGCGGGGAACAAGCTGGCGGGCTACGCCGCGAGCCTCAGCGCCACCATTCCACTGACGCAGATCTTCGGTGCCATCGCCGGCGTCACCATCGTCGCGTCGATCATCCTGATGCTGCTGACCCCGTCGATCCGCCGGATGATGGGCGGCGTCCGCTAGGCGGCTCGGCCAGGGTTCCTCCGGCACGAGTCCGCCCGGTGCACCTGGCCCCGGCGGGACCGCTCAGGACTTCTTGGCGGCCTTGGCGCCTTTCGCCCGGCTGGCCCGGGAGGGCTTGGCGGGGGCGGGAGCGTCGCTTTTCGTCAGGCGCACCAGCTCCGTGACGAACTTCTTCACTCCGGCCTCGTCGAAGTCGATGGTGGTGTAGCGATCATCCAGAGCAATAATCTTTCCGAGTCCGTATTCGGCGTGCTGGACACGGTCGGCGACGGCAAGGGACCCACTCGTTTTGGCCATGGTCCTTTCCTGTCCTGGGAGCGACACAGGAGACGAAGAGGTCGAACAACACGCAGAACCCGCGGCATCTTACCCGTTTGTCGCGCGCACGTCCTGATCGGGGCCTTCCGCCCGCCCCGCACCCCCCCGCGCGCGCCGTGTCAGGACGTAGACCAGGCCCGCCGCCCCCAGCACCACGAACGCCACCCGCCACTCCGGCCAGGTGATGCTGGTCAGCAGCCAGGCGATGGCCGCGCAGGCGGCGCAGGCCACCACGGCGGCCCGCCGGGCCCCCGCCGCGGCCCCGCGCGGACCCCCGGCCGCCCGCGGACCCCCGGCGGCGCCGCTCGCCGTCCCGGCATCCCGCGCGGCGAGGCGCCAGGCCGCGAGGCTGCAGCCGGCGTAAAGGAGCAGGGTGGACAGGTTCGCCAGGATGGCGAGCCGCTCGAACCCCGAGGTGATGCCGAGGGACACCACGAGCGCGGTCTGCAGGGCAATCGCGACGTAGGGCGTCCGGAAGCGCGGGTGCACCGCGCCGACGGCGCGCGGCAGGAAGCCGTCGCGCGCGAAGGCGTAGAGGGCCCGCGGCACGGCGAGGGTCATGCCGCTCACGTAGCCGAACATCGACACCGCCGCGCCCGCGAGGAGCATCCGGCCGCCCCATGGACCGAGCACCCGCCCGGCGGCCGCCGCGAGGGGCGCCGTCTCCGCCGCCAGGCCGGCGCCGAGAATCCCCTGGGCCACGACCTGGATCGCCAGGTAGACGAAGGTCACGACCACCATCGCCAGCGTGACGGCGCGCGGCACCGTGCGGCCGACATCGCGGATCTCGCCGCTCGGGACGAGGGCGCTCTCGACGCCGCAGAAGGCGAAGATGAGAAGCATCGAGCCGCGCGCCAGGCTCGCGGGCGCGATCGGCTCGCGGAAGGAAAGGTTCGCCGGGTGGATCGCGAAGGCCCCGGCCACGATCAGCACGGCGAGCGGCAGGAGCTTGGCCACGGTGGCGAGGGCGTTGAAGCGCGTCCCCATCCCGACGCCGGCGATGTTCACCGCCGCCAGGAGGCCGAAGGTCGCGATCAGCAGAACGATGCGTCCGCCGGAGCCCGAGAGCGCCGGGACCAGGCCGCCGACCTGGTCGGCGAAGACGGTCGAGACCGCCGCCACCGCCGTCGTGCCCAGCAGCCACACCAGCACGCCGGCGAGGAAACCGGCGCAGGGGCCGAAGGCGACCTCGACGTAGGCGTAGGGTCCGCCGGTGAGGTCGACCCGCCGTCCCGCCTCGGCGAAGCCGGCGACGATGAGCCCCATCACCACGGCGCACACCACGAACGCCAGAGGCGCCTGCGTCCCCAGGATCCCGGCCACCGCGGCCGGCAGCCGGAAGATGCCGCCGCCGATGGTGACGTTGACGATGCCGGCCGCGAGCCCGACCGTGCCGATGTCGCGCAGGAGCGACGGCTGGCGGCGCTGCGTCACTCAGTCTTCATACACGCGGCCGAGCAGCCGCAGCAGGCGATTGCGGAACCAGGAGTTGAAGAAGAACAGGTAGCAGAGCGCCAGGTAGTCGAAGATGATGAGCGCGACCTTGTAGCCCTGCGCTTCGTCCGCCACCTGCACCGTCAGCGTCAGCGCCACGGTCATCAGAGCGTAGGCGACGTAGAGGATGGTCATGCTCTTGTCGCCACGCGCCACCTTGAGGTGCTTGTGACCGAAGACGCGCCGCACCCGCCGTCGCAGCGCCCCGAGGATCGCCACGACCAGGACGGCGCACAGGAGCACATGCTCTCCGTAGAGCACCGCGCCGTCGCGCAGGGACGGCTCGACGTCGTTCCAGTCGATCAAAGCGCCCGCAGGAACGCGGCGACGTCCTTCTTCTCCTGGTCCGTCAGCTTCGTCCCCAGGACGAGGTTGAAGAACTCGACCGTGTCGTCGAGCGTCATCAGGCGATCGTCGTGCAGGTACGGCGGCGATTCCTTGACGCCGCGCAGCGGGAAGGTCTTGATCGGGCCGTCGGCGGAGGCGACCAGGCCGTTGAGGGTCGTCTCCTTGTAGAACCGCTCGACCTTCAGGTTGTGCATCAGGTTGTCGGTGTAGTACGGCGCCGCGTGGCAGGTGGCGCAGCGCCCCTTGCCGTTGAACACCGTCTCGCCGCGCAGCTCCTCCTCGGTGGCCTTCGCCGGGTCGAGGCGGCCGAAGACGTCGAGCTTCGGGGCGGGCGGGAAGTCGAGCAGCTCCTGGAACTCGGCCATGTCGTGCACCTGGCTGCCGCGCTCCAGCGGATTGAGCCCCTTGCGCGTCGCGGCCGCGGGGTCGCCGTCGAAGTAGGCGGCGCGCTGCTCGAACTCGGTGAAGTCCTCGACCGTCTTCAGCGCCCGCTGTGACCCGAACAGGCGCTGGATGTTGACGCCGCGCAGCGACGGCGTGTCGATGCGGTGGCGGTGGTCGTCCGGCCGGATGTCGCCGACCGTGTGCGTCGCGGCGTTGGTGTGGCCGTTGACGTGGCAGTCGAAGCAGGCGACCCCGAGCGACGGCTGCAGGCTGCGGCGGTCGTCGGTGGCGTTGAACTGCTGCTGCGGGAACGGCGTCAGCAGCAGCCGCAGCCCCTCGAGCTGCTTCGGGTTGAGGATCTCCTTGAAGGTGTCGTTGAAATTGTTCGTGGTGATGAGCCGCCCCTTCGAGACGTCGCCGAGGTCGGGCCGCGTCGTCAGGAAGATCGCCGGCGGGAACTCCGGCAGCAGGTGCTGCGGCAGGTCGAAGTCGAGATCGAAGCGCTGCAGATCGCGCTGTGTCTGCTTCTTCACCTCGTCGATGGTCGGCTGCGGGAACGTCATGCCGCCCGCCTCGTGGTGCGGGTGCGGCAGCGGCAGAAAGCCCTTCGGCCAGGCCCCCTTCTCCTTGATGTCATCGGGGGTCATGGTCGCGAGGCGCGCCCAGGTCATCCCCTGCGGCAGCTTGACGCGCACGCCTCCCTGCACCGGCTTGCCGCGGGTCATCTTCGCGCCCGCCACCGGGTGGTCGCCCAGGTCGTAGCGCTCCGAGAGCATCGACTGCTGGCGCTCGGCGAACTTCGCCTTCTCGCTGCCGAGGCGCTTGACGAGGTCGTTGAACGCGTCGTCGCCGAAAGCGAGCGCGGCCAGTGTGAGGGCGAGCGCCGGGATGGAGATGGCGAGGACACTTCTGCCGCGAGCATTCACGGATCGTCCCTCCTTCGAGGCGGGGATTCTACCTTGGGCCGGACGAGGTGGTGCGCTACTTGATGCCCACCGCCATCGAGTCGGGGCCGTGCAGGTGCTCCACCCAGGTCTTCTGGAAGCCGACCCTCTTCATCCAGCCGGTGCAGTCGGCGCCGGTGAAGTCAAAGCCACCGCGCGTCTCGATCAGCATGTTGAGGCTCATCAGCAGCCCGGCGACATTCGTGCGCCGGTCGTCATCGATGAGCGACTCGTAGACGATGAGCGCACCCCCTTTCGGGAGCGCCGCGTAGGCCTTGCCGAGGAGCGCCATCTTCTTCTCGAGATCCCAGTCGTGCAGGATGCGTCCCATCGACAGGACGTCGGCGTCGGGCAGCGGATCCTCGAAGAAGTTCCCGGACCGGAACTCCAGGCGGGATTCGAGGTCGAAGCGCTTCAGGTACTCCTGGAAGATCGGCCCGACCACCGGGAGGTCGTAACCTCCACCAGAGATGTGCGGGTTGGCCAGCGCCACCTGCACCGGCACGCAGCCCTGCGCGCAGCCGACGTCGAAGAAGCGCTTGTGCTCCTTCCAGGGGAACTTGCGCGCCATCGCCATCGCGGTGCCCATCGTCAGCCCCGTCATGGCCTGCAGGAACAGCTTCAGCCGGCCCGGGTCGCTGTACAGGATCTCGAAGATGTCCCCCACCCCGAACTTCACTTCGTTCTGCGGCTCGCCGGTGCGCAACCCCTCGGTGAGCGACCCCCAGAAGCCGTACAGGCGATGGTTGAGCATCTCGAGGAGGCCGCCGATGTAGTCGGGCTTCGTGCGATCGAGGAAATGGGCGGTCTCCGGGGTGTTGGAGTACCGGCCGTCCTTGCGTTCGAGCATCCCGAGTGCGACCAGGGAGTCGAAGAAATCGAGCGCGCTTCTCGGGTGGACTTTCAGCCGGGTCCGGAGCGTCTCGGCATCGAGCGGCCCCTTCCCCAGTTCGGTGAACAGGCCCAGCTCGACCGCCGACAGGAGGACCTTGGGTCCCCAGAAGCCGACGCCGAGCATGACGATGTTGGAGGGATCGAGGGTTTGGCTCATGTTTTCATTTTGCCGAAGTCTTGAGGAATCTCAGGACTTCCGATTCGGTGGAAAGCACCATCCAGGTGTCCTTGTCCACCGTGGCGTTGAGGGTCTCGAGCGACTTCAGGAACTGGTAGAGGTCGGGGTCGCGGTTGAACGCCTGTGCGGTGATGGCGATGGCCTTCGCGTCGGCCTGGCCCTTGAGGTCCTGCGCCTGCTTGTAGCCGGTGGAGCCGGCCGAGCGCACCTCGCGCTCCTTCTCGCCGAGGATCTCCGCCGCGCGCCCCTGCCCCTCGGACCGGCTGCGCTCGGCGATGCGCTTGCGCTCGGAGATCATCCGCTCGAACACCTTCTGCTGCACGGTCTCGACGTAGTTGAGGCGCTTGATGCGCACGTCGACGAGCTCGATCCCGAACTGCGGGGTGATCTTCGCCGCCTTCTCGAGGATGATCTTCTCGATCTCGGCGCGGCCGGTGACGATCCGGGCGCGCGCCTCCTCGGAGCCGATCCCCTGCAGCTCCTCGGTGACCTCGAACTCCCGGTTGGTGGAGCGGACCGCCTCGATGAGATCGAACGACGCGATGGCGTAGCGCGTCTGCCCGTCGACGATGTCGTCGAGGCGGCTCTGCCCGCCGATCTCGTCCTGGACCGCCTGGAAGAACAGCAGCGGGTCGGCGATGCGCCAGCGCGCGTAGGTGTCCACCCAGATGTACTTCTTGTCGCGCGTCGGGATCTCGTTCGGGTCGCCGGTGTACTCCAGCCAGCGCTTGTCGAAGCGGTGCACCTCCTGGACGAACGGGGTCTTGAGGTGCAGCCCCGGGCTCGCGATGACCGCGCCGACCGGGCGCCCGAACTGGGTGATGAGGACCTGCTCGGTCTCGCCGATCGTGTAGGTCGAGGCCAGCACGACGATGGTGAGCAGGACGATCCAGCCCAGGAGCAGCGCCGATTTCATGGGGTTTTCTCCGGGGCGCCCAGGTTCAGGAGCGGCAGGATCCCCTTCGCCTTGTCGTCGACGATGAAGCGGCGGCCGGCCTTCGGCAGCACCTCGGTCATCGCCTCGAGGTAGAGCCGGCGGCGCGTCACCACGGGAGCCCGGCTGTACTCCGCCTGGATGGCGGCGAAGCGCCGCGCGTCCCCCTCGGCATTGTTCACCCGCTCGAGGGCGTACCCTTCGGCCGACCGCACCGCCTGCTCCGCCTGTCCCTTCGCCAGCGGCACGGCGCGGTTGTAGTCGGCCCAGGCGTCGTTGATGGCGCGCTCCTTCTCCTGGATCGCCTGGTTCACCTCGTTGAAGGCCGGCTTCACCGGGTCGGGCGGGTTGACATCCTGCAGGACGAGCTGCTGCACCTCGATGCCGATGCCGTACAGGTCGCACAGCCGCTGCAGCTCCAGCTTGGCCTCGGCGGCGATGCCCTCGCGGCCGATGGTGATCACCTCGTCGACGCTATGGTCGCCGACCACCTGGCGCATCGCCGCCTCCGACATGTCGTGGAAGGTGCGCGCCACGTCGCGGATGTGGAACAGGTACTGGCGCGGCTCCTTGATGCGGTACTGCACGCTCCACTCGACCTCGGCCACGTTGAGGTCGCCGGTCAGCATCAGCGACTCGGCGCGCGTCTCGGAGGTCGGCACGGCGAACTGCGACTGCACGCCGGCGCGCGTGGTGCGGAAGCCGAACTCCATCTTGAGCTGGCGGCGCACCGGCACCTTGGTCACGCTCTCGATGAACAGCGGGATCTTCATGTGCAGCCCCGGCTCGGTCGTGCGCACGTAGGCGCCGAAGCGCTGCACGACGGCGACCTCCTCGGATTCGACCTGGTACCAGGAGGTCAGGAAGGCGATGAGCCCGAGGAGCGCGACGGCAGCCAGCCACGCCGCCCCCGCCAGGTGCTGCCCGCCGAAACGTCCGAGGTCGACGTGGTCGAAAGGAGTGTTGCGGCGGCGACGACCGGAGCCTCCTCCCCCGGGGAGGTCGTCGTCATCATGTGCCATGATGGCGCGGATCTATACCACAGGTGCAACGGACCGATGAGTGCGACGGACGGGCTGTTCATCCCGGCGGTCTCGGTGCTCGCGTTTCGCGACGGCCGGCTGCTGTCGCTCAAGCGCTCGCTGCGCGAGGAGAAGGCGCCCGGGGCGTGGGAGGTGATCTCCGGGCGCATCGAGCCGGGAGAGCAGCCGCTCGAGGCCGCGGCGCGCGAGGCGCGCGAGGAGTCCGGACTCGAGCTCGACATCGACCCGCGCCCGATCGCGTCGTACCGGGGCGAGGTGGTCGGCCGCAACATGCTCGTGGTCGCCTACCGCGCCGAGGCGCCGGCGCAGGACCCGACGATTTCCGACGAGCACGACGACTGGGCCTTCGTCACCCTCGAGGAGTTCGCCGCCCGCTGCCCCTTCCCGAGACTGGTCGCGGTCGCATCCGTTGCCGCCGGTGCGGGCGCAGCGGCCGCACCGGGCGGCACGGCGGCGACGGCAGGCGCGCCGGCACGCTGCGGCGCCCACGTCCTCGTCTGGGAGTTCGCCCCGGCGGCGGGGCGAGAGGCCGAGTTCGAGCGGGCCTACGGCCCGGACGGCGACTGGGCGCGCCTCTTCCGTCGCGACCCCGCCTACCTGGGGACGGAGCTGCTGCGCGGTCCCGCCGGACGGTACCTGACCCTCGATCGCTGGCGCACGCGAGCCGCCTTCGAGGCGTTCAAGAAGCGCGAGGCGGTCGACTACGCCGTCCTCGATCGGCGCATGGAAGCCCTGACCTCCCACGAGGCCTCCCTCGGGACCTTCGACACGCCCGCGATGGACGTCCCCGGGGCGTCCGGCGTGTAGAATGCCGCGAAAATCGCCACGCCTTTCGCAGCACCAGGGACCTTCGGATGAGGGGACGGCACGCATGAGCGAGCGGGTCTACGACGACATCGTCGCGGCGATCGGGCACACCCCGGTCGTGCGGCTCAACAAGCTGGGGCGCGACACCGGCGCGACCCTGTACGCCAAGCTCGAGTACATGAACCCCGGCGCGTCGATCAAGGACCGCATCGCGGTGCAGATGATCCTCGACGCCGAGAAGCAGGGGAAGCTCAAGCCGGGCGGGACGATCATCGAGTGCACCAGCGGCAACACCGGCATGGGCCTGGCCATGGCCGGCACGGTGCGCGGCTACCGCACCATCCTGGTCATGCCGGACAAGGTCTCGGAGGAGAAGATCAAGGCGCTGCGCGCCTTCGGCGCCCGCGTCATCACCACGCCGACCGCGGTGGCCCCCGACGACCCGCGCTCCTACTACTCGGTCGCCCAGCGCCTCAACCGGGAGATCCCGAATTCCTTCCTCGGCAACCAGTACCACAACCCGTCGAACCCCGAGGCGCACTACCGCACCACCGGTCCCGAGGTCTGGGACGCGTTCGGCGAAAGGCTCGACGCGGTCATCATCGCCACCGGCACCGGCGGCACCATCACCGGCATCGGCCGGTACCTGAAGGAGCGCAAGCCGTCGATCCGCATGGTGCTGATCGACCCGGTCGGCTCGATCCTGTACGACTACTTCAAGACGCGCGAGGTGATGAAGTCGTTCAAGACCTACAAGGTCGAGGGCTTCGGCGAGGACTTCATCCCCACGAGCCTGAACATCGATCTCGTGGACGACTGCTACCAGGTCACCGACAAGGAGTGCTTCCTGACGGCCCGCGAGCTGACCCGCAAGGAGGGGCTGTTCACCGGCGGCTCCGGCGGCGGCGCGGTGTGCGGCGCCATCAAGTTCGCGAAGGAGCACCCGGAGTGCAGGACCATCCTGGTGATCCTCCCCGACTCCGGCTCGCGCTACCTGAGCAAGGTCTACGACGACGACTGGCTGCGCGAGAACTCGTTCCTCGACGACGAAGAGACCTTCGGCCGCCTGAGCGATCTCATGGAGCGGCAGGAGCAGACCCTCATCACCGCGCGCCCCGAGGACGAGTGCAAGGCGATCATCCGCCTCATGAAGCAGCACGGCATCTCGCAGCTGCCGGTGCTCGAAGGGGACCGTCTCGTCGGGATCATCTCGGAGGGCGACCTGGTGCAGGCGCTCCTGCACGACCCGGAGATCATCAACCGCCCGATCGAGGAGCTGGTCGATCAGTCCTACGTGATCGTGCCGCCCGACACGCCGCTGACCCGCCTGGCGGCGATCTTCGGCGAGGGCAAGGTCGCCCTCGTCGTGGAGCAGGGCAAGGTGCGCGGCCTCATCACCAAGATCGATCTCATCGACCACATGGCGGGCCAGCTCCGCTAGTTATCCGCGGCGCCGGTGGCGCCTGGGCCAGCGCCCCTGCTGATCCTGCCGGCCGCCTCCGCCCTGGCCTCCATGACCGCCGTGGCCGTGACGCCCACCGCCACCATGACCGCCGCGTCCGCCGAAGCGGCCCTGGCCTTGCGGCTGC
>DASYQE010000194.1:0-12323 GCA_036005805.1 Candidatus Polarisedimenticolia bacterium
CCCGAGAGCGGCGACATCCAGGACAACGTCGGCGGCCCGGGCACCCCCGCGAGCCTGACCTTCATCGGCCGCCTCTATGGCGAGGCGAAGCTCCTGGCGCTGGCCCGCGCCTACCAGGAGAAGACCGGCTTCCATCTGAAGCAGCCGCTGCTGCCACCCCGCGCCTGAACTCCGCGGTTCCGTAGGACGAGCCGGGACTCGCGCCGGATCGGTGTGGCTCCCGAGCGAGTTCTCGTTGCGCCCGCACGCCTCCGTGAGTAATAGGAACCCCACGCTCAGTGTTCTTGCCCGCGTTCCCGGCGATCGGCGAACACCGCCGCCGGTCGCCTCAGTGTTCCGGGCGTCCCGCGCCCGAGAAAGGAGTCGAGATGAGGCGAATCCCCGCCGCAGCCGTCGCGATCCCGTTCCTGCTGGTCTCCCTGGTCAGTCTCGTCAACGTGCGGCAGACGGACGCGCAGAGCCCGCCGTTCACCGTGGTGTCGGTCACCTACCAGGACCTCGACGGCGATCACGACATCTTCCCCGACACCAGCGAGACGGGTCGCGTGGTCCCCGTGGTCCAGAACAACTCCGGCGCCCTGATGAATGCGCGCTTCTCCCTCTCCTCCACGGATTCCGACGTGGCCTGCATCACCACGAGCTCGATCAACGTCGGCGCCCTCGGCAGCGGTCAGACGGTGACCGTCGGCAGCCTCAACCCCGGTCAGCCGGGGTTCGAGTTCCGCGCCAGCAGCACGCTGCAGACCGTGAACGCTGCCAATCCGGCCCGGGTCGATCTGTGCCTCAGGCTCAAGGCGGGCGGCCTCCCGGGCCAGGGCGTCGGTCCAGTCTGTTTTTCGCTGCTCGCCGATCTCGACCTGATCGGGAGCGGAGGCGGCTCGCAGACCTTCGTGTATGGGCCCGATACCCTCCCCGCGACCGCGGACGACGGGATGGTCGTGGAGGACTTCGACGTCGATCGGGATGGTGACGGGGCCATCACCGTGAACGACACGTTCCGCCTGGCGGATGCCGGCACCGGCATGTTCGGCCATGGATCCTATCTGCGCGGCGCGGCGGCCTCCGGCGGCACGACCGTCGGCGGGATCGCGTGCGGCGGGTTCCAGACATTTGCCGAGGGGAACCCCGGATGCCAGCTGGATCCGGACGACCCCATGGACTGGCATATCCACTGCGCGCCCGGCGCGACCAATTGTCCGAACATCGAAAGCGGGACCTGCGTGGGAGGCTGCTCCTATAACACTCCCGCGAACGGCCAGAAATCGCTGACCGGCCCGAACTCGCTGCACATGGGGGCTCATTTCGATCCGGCCAATGCGCTCGCCGGCGACACCACCCATCTCCGCACGTTGCAGGCCTTCGTGTCCGGTCCGCTCAACCTCGCCGTCACCCCGCGCGGCCCGGGGGATCTGCAGCTGGGGATGTTCCAGATCGTCGACCTCATGGACGACAACGGCGTGGGCCCCGGCAATCACGGCATGTGCAGCGACTGCGGCGACGTGCAGATCCAGGTGGACCAGGATTCCAACCCGGCCGTGGACAACTGGGGCTTCTGGGACAAGCTGGTGCCATTCCAGAACGTCTACGATCACAAGCCCCTGGCCTTCTCCGTGTTCGGCGGCTACTACTGCCTCTTCACTCCGACCGACACGGGGAACGCCGCTCCCGCGCCGCGTGGCGTGCACGAGACGATCTGCTACCCGCAGGGTGCCTGGTCGCACTGCGGCAGCCCGCAGGGGACGACGAGCGCCGACACCGCCCAGTGCCCGGGCCCCGGCGAGTTCGGGACCACGGGCGCCGGCGTCTGGGTCGAAACGCGCTTCGACCTGACGTCGTTCGTCGGACAACGCGTGCGCCTGCGCTGGATCGGCAGCACCTGGGAATTCGATTCGTCCAGCAGCTCCTACTACGAGGTCGGGAGCGGTTGGAACTCGAACCTGCACGATGACGGCTGGTGGATCGACTACATCAAAGTGACCGGCGTGATCACCAGCCAGGGAGGGCAGACGACGACGCAGATTCCGGACAACGATACGCCCCCGAATCCGCCGAAACAGTGTCATTGATCTGACCGAGTTTGGATGGCCGGGCCCCGCGCGCGCTGCGGGCGCGGGGCCCGCCGTTCTCATGGCTCTATCCGATCACCACGTGCACCTGGTGCTGATCCGGTCGTGCGCGGTGCCATGGCGGTAGGTGATCGCGAAGCCCGGCCAGCCCCGGGGGATGCACGGATCGATGCGCAGCGCGGACCCCTCCTTGCGGAACCCCAGGATCCACTCCACCCCGGCGCGGTGCAGCCAGCCCGCGGCGCCGGTGTACCAGGTCCAGCCGCCGCGTCCCGCGTGCGGCGGCTCCGAGTCGATGTCGGCGGCCACGACGTAAGGCTCGACTCTGTAGCGCGCCGCGTTCGGCCGGCGGGCGGCGTGATGGATGGGGTTCAGGAGGTTCCGCCGAAGCGGCCGGTCACGCCTCGCTGCGCGCAGGCTATCCGGGATCCCCGCCCGGTGGTACCCTTCCGCATCCGGAACGGAGGAAAACCATGGCACTGCGCATCAACAGCGAAGCCCCCAACTTCACCGCCGAGACCACCCAGGGTCCGATCGACTTCCACGAGTTCATCGGCTCAGGCTGGGCGATTCTCTTCTCGCACCCGAAGGACTTCACGCCGATCTGCACGACCGAGCTGGGCTACATGGCGGGCCTGAAGCCCGAGTTCGACAAGCGCGGCACCAAGATCATCGGCCTCAGCGTCGACCCGGTGGACAACCACAAGCGCTGGGCGAAGGACATCGAGGAGACGCAGGGGCACGCCGTGACGTACCCGATGATCGGCGACCCCGAGCTGAAGGTCGCCAAGGCCTACGACATGCTGCCGGACAACGCGGGCACGACCTCGGAAGGCCGCACCGCCGCCGACAACGCCACGGTGCGCTCGGTCTTCGTCATCGGCCCCGACAAGAAGGTCAAGGCGATGCTGACCTATCCGATGACCACGGGGCGGAACTTCGACGAGGTGCTGCGAATCCTGGATTCCTGCCAGCTCACCGCCAAGCACAAGGTGGCGACTCCGGTGAACTGGAAGGTCGGGCAGGACGTCATCATCTCGGGCGCGGTCTCCGACGAGGACGCCAAGAAGGCCTACCCGGGCGGCTGGAAGTCTCCGAAGCCGTACATCCGCATCGTGCCGCAGCCGAAGTAACCGAACCGCAAACCGAAGCAACGCTTCTCCGGCCGCGCCGGTCGCCTCGAAAAGGGAACCGGCGCGGCCGATTCGTTTCAGCTCGCGGCCGGCGCTGCGGTCGCGGGATCGAGCCTGGCCCGCCAGGGAACCGCCTTGGCTCGCTGGCCGCTTCCTTCGTAGTAGCCGACGATGCGCTCGATCGCCTCCTGCCGCGCCATCGCCGAGGTGTATTTCGACTGGTCGATGATGCCGAAGCCGTCGAGCAGCATCGACTCCGCCTCCTGGCTCGCTCCGCGCGATCCGAGACATTCGCCGAGGCCGCTCATGGCGATGCCCAGCTGGACCTCCGCCTCGGGCCGCTTCTTCTCGTACGCGGCGAGCACCTCCCGGTAATCGGTGATCGCCTCGTCGACCTTGCCCGCCTTTTTCAACGTCAAGGCGAGCTGGGTTTCGGACCAGAGCGTGTCGGGATGCCGCGGGCCCAGGACGCGGCGACGCCCCTCGAGCGCCTCGCGCTTGCGGGCTTCGGCTTCCGGCAGCCGGCCGAGCAACGACAGGACCGCGCCGAGATTGGACGCCGCCTCCAGCGTGTCGGGGTGGTCGGGGCCGAGGACGCGCCTGCGGCGCTCCCACGCTTCGCGTCGGTAGCGCTCCGCCTCGACCAGCTTCCCCTCGTCCGCCAGCAGCCCCCCCATGTTGTGGATCGAGTACATCGTGTCGGGGTGGTCGTCCCCCAGGAGCCGCCGCCGGCGCTCCAGCGTGTCGCGATAGAAGGGCTCGGCCTCGGCGAGCTTGCCCTCCATGGAGAGGACGACTCCGAGGTTGTTCTCCATCGTCAGGGTGGAGAAATGATCGGAGCCGTAGATGCGGCGATGGGCTTCCAGCAGGTCGCGGAACATCGTCTCCGATTCGGTGAGCTTGTCCTGGGACACGAGCAGCGTCGCCAGGTCGTTCCGAATGGTCAGAAGCACCGTGTCGTCGGAGCCGAAGGCGCTGTTCGAGCCGGCGACCGCCTCCCGGTAGAGAGCCTCGGCCTCGTCCAACCGCCCTCGGTCCTGGAGCATCGACGCCACCTGGGACATGGTGACGTAGAGCTCGCGCGGCTCGATCTTCGGATTCGCGCGCATCCTCTCGAGAGCCGTACTCTCCAGCGGCTCCGCCTCGTCCAACTTCCCCCGTCGCGCGAGGAATTCCGCCAGGCGCCTCTGGGCGTGCAGGGTCTCGGGGGCGTCGTCGCCGTTCCGCCGGCGGCGGGCCGCGAGGATGAATCGCAGGGTCTCCTCGACCCCTTCGTAGTCCCCGCGATGGATCTTCAGGAGCGTGAGCGTGCTCAGAGCCTGAAGCGTCTCGGGATGATCGTCCCCGCGCAGACGCTTCAGCGCGGCTACGCTCTCCTCGAGCAGCGGCCGGGCTTCGTCGTAGAGACCGAGGTCGTCATAGACCTCTCCGATCGTGTTCATCAGGCGGGCCTGCAGGGCGGGCTGGTCCTTGAGCCGCGAGCGGATCTGCTCCGCGCCGGTGTCGAGGATCTCGCGCGCCGTGATGGTGCGTCCCTTCGCCGTGTTGGCCTGCGAAATCCGGAACAGGTCCATCACGAACGCGGTCGTCTGCTCCGCCGCCTCCGCCTCGCTGCGGGCCACCGCCTCGGAGCGGCGGGCGCGCACGAAGCCCCACAGCGCCAGGGCCAGGCCGGCCACGAGCGCCCCGGCCACGACGACCGAGACGGCGGCTGCCAGCCGGTGCCGCCGGACCAGCTTGCGAAAGCGGTACGCCCCCGTCGGCGGACCGGCCGACACCGGCTCGTCCTCGAGGTAACGGGTGATGTCGGCCGCCAGCTCTCCGGGGGAGAGGTAACGGCGGGCCCGGTCTTTCTCGATGGCCTTCATGACGATCCAGTCGAGGTCGCCGCGCAGCCGTCGCACCAGCTGCGAGGTGTCCACGCCGCGCGCGGTGGCCCGGTCCTCGAGCGTCGGGCGCTGGGCCGCCCTGGCGCTGGGTCGCGGCGGGTCGTCCTCCCTGAGGTGCCGCAGCATCTCGTCCAGGGGCCGGTTACTCCACTCGGACGGATCGAGAGGGATGAATCCGGTCAGCAGCTCGTACAGGATGATGCCGAGCGAGTAGACGTCGGTGCGCGCGTCCACGTCGCGCACGCGCGGGTCCGCCTGCTCCGGGCTCATGTATCCCGGCGTCCCGACGAAGCCGCCCGCCCGCGTCAGCGAAGCGCCCGGCCCGTCCGGCGTGACCGCCTTGGCCAGGCCGAAGTCGATGATGCGCGGCGTCGGTTTTCCGTCCACCTCCACGACCAGGATGTTCGCCGGCTTCAGATCGCGGTGCAGGACCGCCTTGAGGTGCGCGTGCTGCACGCCGTCGCAGGCCTGTCGGAACAGCTCCAGCCGCTGCCGCAGCTTCAGCCGGTTCCGATCGCAGTACTCGGTGATCGGGATCCCCTGGACGTACTCCATCACGAAGTACGGCTGGTTCCGCGGCGTCGATCCGGCGTCGAGCACCTTGGCGATGGCCGGATGGTCCATGATGGCCAGCGACTGGCGCTCCGCTTCGAAGCGTCTCTGGATCTCGGGATCGAACAGGCCGGGCCGGATGAGCTTCAGCGCGACCTGCCGGCGGACCGGGGCGGTCTGCTCCGCCAGCCAGACCTGCCCCATGCCCCCTTCTCCGAGCTTGCGGATGAAGCGATAGGGGCCGATGTCCTCCGGCGGTGCGACGGCACTGCCGCCCGCGGCGGCGGCACCGCCCGGCCAGGCCGGATCCGAGAGAGCGTTCGGCTGCGCGTGCGCGGCCAAAAGCGACTCGACTTCGGCCCGCAGCGCCGCATCGCCCGCGCACGCCTCATCGAGCCAGGCCGATCGCGCCGCCGGATCGCGCTCCAGCGCCGCGCCGAAGACCTCCTTGACCCTGCTCCAGGTCTCCGGACCGGTCATTCCGCTCCCTTGCGGATCCGCCTGGACAGCCAGGCCTTGGCGACGGTCCACTCGCGCTTGACCGTGGCCGGCGAGATCCCCAGGGCGAGCGCGACCTCCTCGTTGGTCATCCCGCCGAAGTAGCGCAGCTCGACGATCTTCCCCTGGCGTTCGTCCAGCCGCGCCAGCTCGGTCAGAGCGTCGTCGAGCGCCATGAGGTCGATCTCCAATGCGGATTCGGCGCGCGCGTCGGCTCGCGCCCCGGCGGCGCTCAACCCGACTTTCAAGCCGGCGCCGCGCTTGGCCGCGCCGCGGCTGCGGGCGTGGTCGACGAGGATCTGGCGCATCAGCCGGGCGGCCACCGCGATGAAGTGACTGCGGTCGTTGATGTCGAGGGGCTTCTGGTCGACGAGGCGCAGGTAGGCCTCGTGCACCAGGGCCATGCTCTGCAGGGTGTGTCCCGGGTGCTCGCGGCGCAGGTAGCCGTGCGCCAGGTCGTGCAGCTCCTTGTAGACGAGGGGAACGATGGCCTCGAGGGCCTCCGCGTCTCCTTGTCTCCACCTGACCAGAAGCTCGGTGACGGGTCCGCCGGTCATCCGGGAAACCTCATCTTTCCAGCGCGAGAGGGGTCGGCCGGCATCTTAGCGCACGTGAGCCGCTCCACCGGCGGTTTCCGCATCTCCCGATAGAGGCCAGCTCTCGCCTCCACCAGGAGGAGGTCCCATGCGCGAAGAGATGAGTCGGAAACCGAGATCGGGGAAGCGGGCTCGCAAGGTGTGGGTGGCGGCGGGCCTCATGGGCCTGACGACGGCGATCGGCGCCGCCGTCATCCCCAACCTGATGCCGTTCAACGATCCCACCGGGGTCGTGGCGACCTACAACACGGCCGGGGCCATCGACACCCGGAACCCGTTCTTCCAGAGCCTGGGGACGAACGGCCGCAGCTGCGCCACCTGTCACGCCGCGGGGGACGCCTTCGGCTTGAGCGTCCGCACCGTGAAGGAGCGGTTCGCCACGACCGCAGGCCACGACCCGCTCTTCGCCGCGGTCGACGGCGCCAACTGCACCGATGCGGCCACGGGAGACGCCGCGGCCCACAGCGCGCTCCTCGACAACGGCCTGTTCCGCGTCGGGGTGACCGTGCCGGACGGCGCTCAGTTCACCATCCGCACGGTGCGCGATCCGTTCGGGTGCGCCCTGGTCACGGATCCCGTGACCGGCAGGCAGACGGTCTCCGTCTACCGCCGCCCGCTGCCGTCGAGCAACCTGCGCTTCCTGAGCGCGGTGATGTGGGATGGCCGTGAGACGGTCGCTCCCTTGAGCGATCCGGCGACGCACGACGAAAACCTCAAGGCCGGCCTCATGCAACAGAGCGTGGATGCCACCCTCGGGCACGCGCAGGCCTCGCGGCCCCCCACGATGGCGCAGCGGCGGGCCATCGTCGCCTTCGAGCTCGGACTGACGAGCGCCCAGTCGCTCGACAATCTCGCCGGATCGCTGTCGGTCGGCGATGCCTCGGGCGGGCCGGTGCCGCTGTCGACGCAGCCCTTCCATCCGGGGATCAACGACACGCTCGGAGGGGACCCCACAGGGGCCGCGTTCACTCCGTCCGTGTTCTCGCTGTTCGAAACCTTCGGGGATCGCGATCGCCTGCGTTCCCCGGCGGCCGCGACGCGGAAGGCGATCGCGGCGGGTGAGAAGTTGTTCAACAGCCATCCGCTGACCATCACGCGTGTGGCCGGGCTCAACGACAACCCGTCCGTCGCCGCCGCTCTGGGCACGACGCTGCCGATCGCGGCGATCCCCGGGACCTGCACCACCTGTCACAACACGCCCAACGTCGGCAACCACTCGCTGCCGCTGCCGCTCGATCTCGGCGTCAGCCACGACCCGGTCAATGAAGGGGACACGCAGGTCGCGGGCGGCCTCTCGCACCTGTCGGCGCCGGACGTCCCGGTCTTCGAGATCGACGGCTGCCCGAATCCGTACCCCGATCCGGACCGGCCGGACGCGCCTTACGTCATCTCCACGAGCGACCCGGGCCGCGCCTTGATCACCGGCCTGTGCGCGGACGTCAATCGGGTGAAGGGGCCGGTGCTGCGCGGACTGGCGGCGCGCGCGCCGTATTTCCACAACGGCTCGGCCGCGACCATCGATCAGCTGGTGGGCTTCTACGACGAGCGCTTCCAGATGAACCTGACCGACGAGGAGAAGTCACAGCTGGTCGCGTTCCTGAATTCGCTCTGATCGCGACGGCTGTCGGCGGGGGCGGGGCCGCTTCCTGGGCGGCTCCGCCCCGTTCCTTTCAGGACGGCCGCTCGAGCGCCGCGCGGCCGCGGCCGTCTCACCCGCCGGTTCGCCCCACCCGCGCCTTGCGGCGATTCGTCTCGGCCCAGTCGATCAGGCGCGAACCGTTGCGATACGGAGCGTGCCAGGCCAGCGGATAGTGAGGCTGGCCGATGGCGGCCTGGTACAGCCGGTGCGTGCGCTCGAAGAACCCGGTCGTGTGGAAGGTGTTGGGGAACCCGAGGCCGTGCACGTCGAGATGGTGCATGAACTCGTGGCAGAGCGTGGACAGGAGCGTGCGGCTCGACGCCCACTGCTTCTGGATCGCCGTCCGGGTCCACAACCGGATGCGCGCCTGCTCGAAGGTGTAGTCGCCGAACAGCTCGTACGACAGCTTGCCTTCGTGCGTGCGATGCGGCCGCGGCCCGAGCAGCTTCAGGGCCGGGCGGGAGACGTCGCATGCTTCCGCGAGCCGCTCCAGGATCTGCCGGCACGCGTCCTCGAGACCGGCACGGTCTTCACCGTCCCGCGTCGTGCGCAGCCTCTCGAAGAGCGCGGCGAAATCCTCAGGTCGCGGTCCGGGAACGGTTGCGAGCCGTTCGCTCGCTTCGTATTCCTGCCGCAACAGGACCCGCCGCGGGCGCGCATCGGTGGTCATCCCAGGATGGCATCCTACTGCGCGCTCCCGGCGAGCGCCACGCGCCCGCTCACGAACCCGGCGCGAAGGTCCGGCGGAGGAGGTAGTACTCGTTGACCGGGCGGTCGTCCGTCAGGGCCGGAGCCCGGGGGGCGGCGGCGATGAGCTCGTCGACCGGCACCTCCCGCAGGAGGACCTCCGCGAGGGTGCGCTCCGCGCTCGCGTAGGGACCCCATTCGAAGAGATCGGCGGAGGCGCGCGGCGGGAGACGATCCGCCAGGGTCGTGACGGACACGCCGTCGAGGGGGACGTCGCCGGCGAGATAGTGAATCCCCCATCCCTCGAGCGCATGGAAGGCGCGCAGGGAGGGAAACGATTCCCGGAGGGCGCGGGTCACCGAGGCCACCACCGTGGGGTCTCCCTCGGGGAGCCATTGCTGGACGATGCCGCCGGGGCGCAGGCGGCGTCTCACAACGGCATAGAACTCCTTCGAGTAGAGGAGGCTCGACGCCGCCGCCTCGACCGGCGGCGGGGGATCGATGGTGATGACGTCGTACTGGTCGGTTGTGCGCTCGAGGAACCGCCGCCCGTCGTCGATGACGAGGTGCGCCGGGGGCGAGGCCAGGAGGGCCGGCCCGTCGGCGTGGAAATAGCCGAAGAGCGAAGGGACGCTCGGCACCAGCTCGACCGCGGTGGTGGACGCGCCCCAGGAGAGGAGCGACCGGAAAGAGGTTCCCATCCCGAAGCAGATCACCAGCGCGTCGCGCGGCGGGGAGGCGCGAAAGGCCGCGGGGAGGTGCGCCATCAGCTTGGTGACCGGCGTGAGATTGGTGATCCCGTAGCCGTTGATCAGGAGCTGCTTGTCCCTCCCTTGTCCGGTCGCGATGGTGGTGGCGGCATAGTCCCGGCGGACCACGCGGGTCGGGAAGCGAGCCTCGAAGTCCTCGGTGGCGAACAGGAGGATGCCCGAGAGCGCCAGCGCCGCCGCCGCGCTTCCGAGCACGCGCCGGCCCTGTCCCAGCGCGGCCCCCAGGCCGAGCACGAGAAAGGGAAGCCCCAGCAGCGCGAGCGTGGCTCGCTCGCCTGCGAGGGGAAGGAGCCCGAACCCCGCGAGGATCGGACCGATGATGCAGCCGAGGACGTTCACGGCGTAGGCGCGGCCCGCCTTGTCGGGATCGCCACGCGCGAACCGATCGATGAGGAGCGGCGTGAGGATCCCCGATGCGACGCAGAACGGTCCCAGGCCGAACACCAGCTGTGCCACACGGAAAGGGATGGTGCCGGCAGGCGCCAGGCGTGGATCCGTGGCGAGAAGCGGCAGGAACGAGAAGGCCCCGGCGGCGAGGAGCAGCAGAGACCCGTGATGCGCCCGGACCGGTGCGCCAGGGGAGGCCCAGGCGCGATAGAGCCCCGCCCCGAGCCCGTTGAACGCCAGGTAAGTCGCCAGGATCGCCGCGAAGGAATAGACGAAGGGGCCGAGCAGGGGGGTGTACTGCCGCACCCAGACGAGCTCCATCGCCAGGCTGGCCAGGCCGGTCATGAAGACGATGCCCAGGAGGGTCGATCCACGCCCGACATCACGGTCCGGGGCGATCGCGTCGCCAGCGACCGGCGTCCACGACGTCGGCGTGGAAGAGACCTGGCCGACCGGAGCCGCGCGGCTGCGGCTCGCGGCGTCGCGGCCGAGAACGACCGCGCCGGCCGCGATCAGCGCGTGCAGCGTCGCGGTGACGGCGAGGGTCTTCCGGAAGCCGAGCAGCTCGATCAAGACGAAGGCGCTCAGGAGCGTTCCGACGCACGCACCGAGGAGATTGGCGAGATACAGGCGACTGAAGAGTCGCTCGTCGGCCGCGCCGCTCCGCCGGAGGAAGGACATCGCCAGAGGATAGGTGGCGCCCATGCAGATGCAGAACGGGACGATGGCCGTGCCGATGACCAGGGCCGAGGCCAGGGAGAACAGCGACGAGCCCCAGGCGGCCCCGACCGCCGTGACGGCGTCGCGTCCCAGGTCGAACATTGTGGGAATCACGAATGCCGAGAACCCGATGGTCGCTTCGGCCAGCCCATAGAAACGGAGAAACCGTCCCGGTGGTCCGTCCGCGTGCCGGCGATCGAGGCGGCCTGCCCAGAGGCTGCCGATCGCGAGCCCTGCCATGAAGAGCGACAGGACCATCGACACGAGGGGCGTGGTGACGCCGAACCTCGCCATGGCCAGGCGAAGCCAGACCACTTCGAAGACGAGGCTTCCCGCCCCGGACAGGAAGAAGAACGCGAAGAACCACGCCCGGCCGCGCATGCGAGTCCGGATCCTAACGCGGCCCTCGCCGGCGGGCCCGGTCAGGAGGACTGTCGTCCCCGCTGATTCAGAATCTCCGCGGCCTTGCGGGAGATGAGCTCGAGGCCGCGCGCGTGCGCCTCCCGCGCCAGCGCCTCCAGGTCCGACCGGCCGAGGGCGGAATCGGCGCCGATCTCGATCTCTCCGAGTGCGAGGCGGGCTTCGCAGGCGAACGAGACATACCCGAGACGGCGCGCCTCGGCGATGACCGACTGCAGCTGCCGGCGGGCTTCGGACAGGGCGTCGCGTCCCCGGGCCGGCGCGGCGGGCGCATCCGTGGCGGCGCCTTTCACGCGCGCGTCCTGGATGGTCACGGCGTATTTCAGCGCCGGATCCGGATTGGCGCGCGCCAGGGTGGCCGCCTGCAGGATGGCCGTGTGCGCCTCGTCCATCCTGCTGAGCATGAGCGAAGCCCGGCTCAGGTCGATGTAGCCCCCAACCAGGTCGACCACGTCCTTCTCCTTCTCGAACTCCGACAGGGCCTCCCGGACCGCGGCCTCCCCCTCGGACGGATGGCCTTCCTCGATGGAGAGAGACGCGAGCGACGCACGGCTCGAGGCGATGAGGACGGCATCGCCGAGCTTGACGCGCGTGTCGAGCGACTGCTGGAACTCCCGCCGCGCGCCGTCGAGATCGCCGCCGGCCTGGAGGACCTCGCCGAGCACCATCAGGGCTTCGCTGCGGTACTGGACGGCCGAGCCCGTGGCCGTGAACATCGCGATCGCCTGCTCCGCTTCGCGTCGCGCCTCGCCGACACGGCCCTGCAGCAGGTGGAGGCTCGCGAGCCGGTAGTAGGGATACCCGTCCCGGTCGGGAGGGGTCATGCGGGCGATCACCTCCTGGAAGGTCTTCTCGGAGGTGCGCAGATCGCCGCGCGCCAGCTGGATGTCCCCGATGTTGTCGAGCGCGGTCAGGACGTTCAGTGCATCCCCGACTTCCTCGAAGGTTTTCCTGACGTCGCGGAAC
>DASYQE010000195.1:0-7891 GCA_036005805.1 Candidatus Polarisedimenticolia bacterium
GCGGGCCGGATGCTCAAGGAGCACCCGGAGCGGGTGATCGAGTGGGCCGTGAAGGGGATGCTCCCGAAGGGGCGTCTCGGCCGGCAGCTCGGCACCAAGCTCAAAGCCTATCGCGGGACGGAGCACCCGCACCAGGCGCAGAAACCCGAAAAGGTCAGCATCCCGGCCTAGGCCGGCTCTGAAGGGGAGCGATGATCCAGGTTCAGTACTACGCCACCGGTCGCAGGAAGTCGGCGACCGCCCGTGTCTATCTCCGTCCCGGCGAAGGCAAGATGGTGGTCAACCGCCGCGAGCTCACGGCCTACTTCCACACCGACGCCGTGAGGCGCATCGCGAAAGAGCCGCTGGCCTTCCTCGAGCTCGCCGACAAGTTCGACGTGCTGGTCAACGTGGACGGCGGCGGGGAGCACGGCCAGGCGGGGGCGATCCGGCACGGGCTGGCGCGGGCGCTGGTGGTGTTCGACTCCGGCCTCAAGCCGCGGCTCAAGGGGGCCGGCTTCCTGACCCGCGATTCGCGCGTCAAGGAGCGCAAGAAGTACGGTCAGAAGGGCGCGCGCGCCCGGTTCCAGTTCTCGAAGCGTTAACCAGGGCAACCGGCCGGGCGGATCCCGGCGCGACACGAGGAGGTCATTTGGAGGCAGTCAGCGTCAAGGAGCTTCTGGAGGCGGGCGTTCACTTCGGGCATCAGACGAAGCGCTGGAACCCGAAGATGCGGGAGTATATCTTCGGCCAGCGCGACGGCATCTACATCATCAACCTCCAGAAGACGGCGGCGCTGTTCCGCGACGCCCTCGACTTCGTCGAGCGGGTCGCGTCCGAAGGACGCAGCATCCTCTTCGTGGGAACCAAGCGGCAGGCGCAGGAGGTCGTGGCGGAGGAGGCGCTGAGGGCAGGTGTGGCCTTCGTCAACACCCGCTGGCTCGGCGGCACCCTCACCAACTTCCGCACCATCAAGAAGCGCATCGAGCGCATGCGCTGGCTCGACAACTTCCTCGCCAACCCGGTCGAGGGGCGCTTCACGAAAAAGGAGCTCCTCGGGCTCGGCAAGGAGCTGGTGAAGCTCCAGAAGGTCCTCTCCGGGATCCGGGCGCTCGATCGCCTGCCGGAGGCGCTCTTCGTCATCGACCCCAAGAAAGAGCACATCGCCGTCCAGGAGGCCCGCAAGCTCGGCATCCCGGTGGTGGCGGTGGTCGACACCAACTGCGATCCGGACGACATCGACTTCCCCATCCCCGGCAACGACGACGCCATCCGCGCCATCAAGCTGTTCACCGGCAAGGTGGCGGACGCGGTCCTGCAGGGGCGCAATGCGTGGGAGAAGCGCGCCGCCGACAAGCAGGGCGACGAGGGCGCGATGGCGGCCGGCGGCATGGGCGCCGCGATGCCGTCTCTGGGCGAGGAGCCGGGACGCGTGGCGCCGCGGCGTGCCGCGGGCGCCGGTTCCGCCCGGTCTGCGGCCCCCAAGCGCAAGCGCGAGGGTGAGGAGACCGGGGCGGTGGTCGAGCTGCAGGCCGCTCCGGGAGAAGCCGCTCCCGTGGCCGGCGCCACGAGCGACGTGATCGCCTCGGGCGAGTAACAGGCCGGCGCCCCCTCCGGGGCGAGCGCCGGGCCGGCGAAATCATCCGGTACGCATCAGGTTCGAGTCCGGGAGGAGTGATGGAGATCAGCGCGTCTCTGGTCAAGGAGCTCCGCGATCGCAGCGGCGCCCCGATGATGGAGTGCAAGACCGCCCTGAAGGAGGCCCAGGGGGATCTCGACGGGGCGCACAAGATCCTGCGCCAGCGCGGGCAGGCGACCGCCGCCAAGCGCTCCGCCAAGGCCACCTCCGAAGGGGTGATCAGCTCGTACCTGCACGGGGGCGGGCGCATCGGCGTGCTCATCGAGGTGAACTGCGAGACCGACTTCGTCGCCCGCACCTCCGATTTCCAGAACCTGGTGAAGGACCTGGCGATGCACGTCGCCGCCTCCGACCCGCGGTTCATCGACCGGGACGAGGTGACCGAGGCCGTGCTCGAGGAGGAGCGCGAGATCTCGCGGCAGCAGGCGAAGGCCACCGGCAAGCCGGAGGCGGTGGTCGAGAAGATCGTCGCCGGGAAGATGGAGAAGTTCTACCAGGAGTTCTGCCTGCTGGAGCAGCCGTTCGTGCGCGACCCCGCGACGTCCGTCAAGGACGTGATCCACGCGGTGATTGCCAAGACCGGCGAGAACATCCGCGTGCGACGCTTCGTGCGCTTCGTCCTCGGCCAGGGCGAGGTCCGCATCGCCTCCGCCCGCCCCAGCCCCAGCAACTAGGGGCGGAGGGACCTTGTCCCCGACGCCCCGCTACAAGCGCATCCTCCTGAAGCTCTCGGGCGAGGCCCTCCTGGGGTCCCGCGCGTACGGGCTCGACCCCGCCGTCGTGAAGCGCGTCGCGGGCGAGATCCGCGACGTGCGCGCCAGCGGCATCGAGGTCGCCATGGTGATCGGCGGCGGCAACATCTACCGCGGCCTGTCGGCGGCGACCGAGGGGATCGACCGCGTGACCGGCGACCACATGGGGATGCTGGCCACGGTCATCAACTCCCTGGCGGTGCAGGACGCGCTCGAGGCGGTGCAGGTGAACGCGCGCGTGCTGTCCGCCATCGAGATTCGCCAGATGGCCGAGCCGTTCATCCGCCGGCGCGCCCTGCGCCACATGGAGAAGGGGCGCGTGGTCATCATCGCCGCCGGCACCGGGAACCCGTACTTCACGACCGACACCGCCGCCGCGCTCCGCACCATGGAGATGAAGGCGGACGTGCTGCTGAAGGCGACGCAGGTCGACGGGGTGTACAACGCCGACCCGAAGAAGGACAAGGCGGCCTCCCGCTTCGAGGAGATCACCTATCGCCAGGTGCTGGCGGACGGACTGAAGGTCATGGACACCGCCGCCATCGCGCTGTGCCAGGAGAACAAGGTGCCGATCGTCGTGTTCGACCTCGGGGTCCCGGGAAACATTCTGCGGGCCGCGCAGGGGGAGCCGATCGGTACCCTCGTCAAGGAGTGACCATGGCCCTCGACCCCGCGATCGAAAACGCCCGCAAGAAGATGCACGACTCGGTGGAGCACACGCGGAAGGACCTGTCGGCGGTGCGCACCGGGCGCGCCTCCCTGTCGCTGCTCGACGGCATCACCGTCGAGTACTACGGCACCGAGACGCCGTTGCCCCAAGTGGCCGGGCTCAGCATTCCCGACCCGACCCTCATCGTGGCGCAGCCCTGGGACACCACCCTCATTCCGAAGATCGAGAAGGCGATCCGCGGCGCCAACCTCGGGCTCAACCCGGGCAACGACGGGAAGGTGGTCCGGATCCCCATCCCGACGCTCACCGAGGACCGCCGCAAGCAGCTCGTCAAGAAGGTGCACGAGGTCGCCGAGCACGGGCGCACCGCCATCCGCAGCGAGCGGCGCGAGGCCAACGAAGTGCTCAAGAAGCTCCTCAAGGATCACAAGATCTCCGAGGACGACGAGCGTCGCGGTCTCGAGCAGGTGCAGAAGCTGACCGATCAGCACGTCAAGCAGATCGACGAGATGTCGAAGCACAAGGAAGACGAGCTCCTCAAGATCTGAGCCTCCCTTGAGAATCGGGCTGGTCCTCGCCGCCGCCGGGCTCGGGACGCGACTGAAATCCGCCGAGCCGAAGGCGTTCGTCCGGCTCGGAGACCAGTCGCTCCTCGATCGCGCCCTGGCCCCGTTCCTCCTGCGCGACGACCTGGCCGCCGCCGCGGTGGCGGTCCCCGATCCGGCCTTCGCCAGAGACCTCCTGCGGCACCTCGATCCTCGCGTCCGCTTCGTGCAGGGAGGCGCGGACCGCCAGGCCTCGGTGGCGGCCGGTCTCGCCGCTCTGGGTGAGGTCGACCTGATCCTCGTGCACGACGCCGCCCGTCCGCTCGTCGAGGAGGCGACCATCGCCGCGGTGATCGAGGCGGCGGCGAAGTCGGGCGCCGCCGTGCCGGCGGTCCCGGCGCACGACACGATCAAGGAGATCGGCGCCGAGGGCCGGGTGCAAGGGACGCTGCAGCGCGCGGCCCTGGTGCTGGTGCAGACGCCGCAGGGCTTCCGCGCCGATCTTCTGCGCCGGGCGCACGCCGACGCCGTGGCCGCGGGCGTGCGCGCCACCGACGACGCGTCTCTCGTCGAGCGCCTCGGCGAGCCGGTCGTCGTGGTTCCCGGGCGCCGCTCGAACCTCAAGATCACGACGCGCGAGGACGTGCTCATCGCCGAGGCGATCCTTGCCGCGCGCGTCCAGCCCCCGAAATGACCCGCCGGCGTCCGCGCGCCTCCGGCCGCGCCGGCACCCGCGTCTCTTCCGCCCGTCGGGCGAGTGCGAAGCCGCCGCGGCCGCTGGACGGACTCGTTCCGCGCCTCGGTTTTGGCATCGATCGCCATCCGTTCGCGCCGGGACGCCGGCTGGTTCTGGGGGGTGTCGTCATCCCCGGGGCCGACGGGTTGCAGGGGCATTCGGATGCCGATGTCCTGACGCACGCGATCTGCGACGCGATCCTCGGGGCGCTCGGTCTGCCCGATCTCGGCATCCGGTTTCCGGCGAGCAAACCGCGGTGGCGCGGCCGGAAGAGTCTCTTCTTCCTGCGTGACATCGTGAAGGAGATGCGCTCGCGCCGGTACGCGATCGGCAACCTGGATGTCGTCGTCCTGGCCGAGGAGCCGGCGCTGCGTCGGCATCTCGAAACGATGCGGGCGATCCTGGCGCGCGTCATCGGCTGCGACCTCGCGCAGGTGTCCATCAAGCCGAAGCGGGGCGAGGGGCTCGGTTTCGTCGGACGCGGCGAAGGGATCGAGGTCCATGCCGCGGTCCTGCTGCTCGCCTCCCGATGAGCAACGCACCGATCCGCGTCCGGTTCGCGCCGTCGCCGACCGGGGACCTGCACGTCGGCAACGCGCGGACCGCGCTCTTCAACTGGCTCTTCGCGCGCCATGCGGGAGGCCGCTTCCTCCTGCGCATCGAGGACACCGACCGGGAGCGGTCGCGCCCCGAGCACGAGCGGCAGCTCCTCGCCGACCTGCGCTGGCTCGGGCTCGGCTGGGACGAGGGGATCGAAGAAGGGGGGGAGGATGGTCCATACCGTCAGTCCGAGCGCCTGCCCCTGTATCACCAGGCGGCCGACCGGCTGATTGAGGCGGGCGCTGCGTACCGCTGCTTCTGCGATCCCGCGGTGCTCGAAGCCGAGCGGGCGCGCGAGCGCGAGGCGGGGCGAGCCTCGCTCTATTCCGGTCGTTGCCGGGTCCTGGAACGCCAGGTCTCCGCCGAGCGCGCCCGGGCGGGGGAGTCCTGCGCCATCCGGTTCGACGTGGGCGCCACGGCGGATCAACAAGACGGGATTTCCTTCGAGGACCTGGTGCACGGTCCCGTCCGGGTCCCCGTGGACCAGATCGGCGACTTCGTGCTGCTGCGCCGTGACGGAGGCCCCGCCTACAACTTCGCCGTGGTGGTGGACGATGCGGCGATGCGCATCAGCCACGTCATCCGCGGCGACGACCACCTGTCCAACACGCCGAGACAGGTGCTGCTGGCCCGCGCCCTGGGCTTCGCTTCGCCGTGTTTCGCCCACCTGCCGCTGCTGGTCGCGCCGGGAGGCGCTCCGCTGAGCAAACGCGAGGGGGCGGTATCGGTGCGGGCCCTCTTCGAGGCCGGCTATCCGCCCGAGGCGGTCCTGAACCACCTTGCGCTCCTCGGCTGGTCCCCGCCCGGGGGCGTCGAGGTGCTGACCCGCGAGGAGCTGGTCGCGGCCTTCGACCTGAAGCGCGTCTCCCGCTCACCCGCCGTCTTCGATCGGCCGAAGCTCGACGCGCTGTCGATGCGGCACCTGCAGCGCTGGGACCCGTCGCGTCTCGTGGGCGAGGCGGCCCCGGTGCTCCAGGAGGCCGGCCTGCTGCCGCCGACGATCTCCTCGGACGTGAGGGCCTGGAGCCAGGCGCTCGTCGGGCTCGTGTCGGATCGCCTCACCCGCCTGGGAGAGCTTCCCGATCTTCTCGGCGTGGTCTTCGCATTCAACGCGCTGCGCTCCCTCGCCGACGTCGACGTGCGATCGACCCTGGCGGATCCGGCCGGCAGGAAGGTCGTGCGGGAGACGCTCGGGCTCCTGGCGGACGAGCCGCTGACGGCACCCCGCCTCCAGGGAGTCATCGCGGAGGTGCGGCGCCGGACCGGGGCGAAGGGAAAGGATCTCTTCCACCCGATCCGGGTGGGGCTGACCGGCTTCGGCTCGGGGCCGGAGCTCGTGCGCCTGCTGCCGGTTCTCGACGAGGGCAGCCGGCTCGAGCTGCCCCGGCCGGTGCCCGGATGCGCCGAGCGGGCGCGGGCGCTTCTCGCCGCGACCGAGGCCTGAAGACGTGAGCCAGCCCGCGAGCCAGTGGATCTTCGGCCTGCACGCCGTCCTCGAGGCGATCGAGCGGGCGCCCGGGCGGGTCTCCCGCATCGTCATTGCGCAGGGGCGGGAGGAGGGACGGCTCAAACCGCTCCTGGCCGCGGCGCGGAAGGCGAACGTGGCCGTCCGCCGCGAGCCCCAGGCCGCCATCGACCGGCTCGCGGGGAAGGGGGCGGTCCACCAGGGGGTGATCGCCCTTCTCGCCGAGGCGGACTACGCCGACGCCGAGGGCCTGCTCGAGAAGACTCCGGTCCCCGCCCTGTACGTCGTGCTCGACGGTGTCGAAGACCCTCACAACCTCGGGGCGGTCATCCGCTCGGCTGCCGCCGCCGGGGCCCATGCCGTCTTCCTCCCCGAGCACCATTCGGCCGGGTTGTCAGCGGGAGCCGTCAAGGCCTCCGCCGGCACCGCGCTGGGTTTTCCGATCGCGAAAATCGGCAATCTGGCGAATTTCCTGGGCCGGCTGAAGGAAAAAGGGGTCTGGGTCATCGGCCTCGACGCGCAAGGCGCCCCCCTCTGGTCCGGCTTCGACCTGAAACAGCCGGTCGCGCTGGTCCTCGGGGGGGAGGGGAAGGGGCTCCGCCGCCTGACCCGCGAGCGCTGCGACCTGGTGCTCTCCATCCCCCTGGCGGCCGGGGTCGAGTCCCTGAACGTGTCGGTCGCCGCCGGCATCGCCCTGTACGAGGTGGTCCGCCAGAGGGTCACAGGGTGAGCATCCGGACCCCGGCCGCGGCCATGGCACGCTTTTTTTCGGTGAGGAACACCTTGCAGCCAAAAGAGATCGTGTGATAGCATCCGCCGCTTTCCAAGCTGGCGTAGCTCAGCGGGTAGAGCAGCTGATTTGTAATCAGCCGGTCGGGGGTTCAAATCCCTTCGCCAGCTCCATGCCCGCAGGGCGGATTTGTGTTTCTGAGGCGGCGGAAGAGCGCGGGTACGCGGGGAGATTCCCGAGCGGTCAAAGGGAGCAGACTGTAAATCTGCCGGCTATGCCTTCGGAGGTTCGAATCCTCCTCTCCCCACCGCCGGCGGATGACGAGATGAGGAATGACACGGCGCAGGTCGCAGCGCCGCGCAAAGGCGCAGGTCACGGCGCCGGGCAATAGAAGAGAAGTGAGCGGGGCGGGAGTAGCTCAGGGGTAGAGCATCAGCCTTCCAAGCTGAGGGTCGCGGGTTCGAATCCCGTTTCCCGCTCCAGGATGTTCGCCCACGTGGCTCAGTGGTAGAGCACTTCCTTGGTAAGGAAGGGGTCACCGGTTCAATCCCGGTCGTGGGCTCCATCGTCACTCGGGACCGGAGTCGCTGAGGGTCAGGACGCAGTCAGCCGCCCAGGGGGGCGCGAGGATCGCCGGAGGAGCTGAGGAATGGGCAAGGAGAAATTCCAGCGGACGAAGCCGCACGTGAACGTGGGGACGATCGGGCACGTCGATCACGGGAAGACGACGTTGACGGCGGCGATCACGATGGTCCTGCACAAGAAGAACCCGAAG
>DASYQE010000196.1:0-5909 GCA_036005805.1 Candidatus Polarisedimenticolia bacterium
CTTCGGGTTCTTCTTGTGCAGGACCATCGTGATCGCCGCCGTCAACGTCGTCTTCCCGTGATCGACGTGCCCGATCGTCCCCACGTTCACGTGCGGCTTCGTCCGCTGGAATTTCTCCTTGCCCATTCCTCAGCTCCTCCGCGCTCTTCCGCCGCGCATCGATGCTTACGACTTCGCGAGTCCCTGGACCCGCGCGATGATGCCTTCGGCCACGCTCTTCGGCGCTTCGTCGTAGTGCGAGAAATGCATCGTGTAGTTCGCCCGGCCCTGCGTCATGCTGCGCAGGTCGGTGGCGTACCCGAACATCGACGCCAGCGGCACCTTGGCAGTGATCACCTGCGTCCCGGCGCGCGGCTCCATGCGCTCCACCTTGCCGCGCCGCGAGCTCAGGTCGCCGATGACGTCCCCCATGTACTGCTCCGGCACCACGACTTCGACGCTCATGATCGGCTCGAGCAGCACCGGCTTGGCGCGCGACGTGGCGTCCTTGAATCCCATGGACCCGGCGATCTTGAACGCCATCTCGGACGAGTCGACGTCGTGGTACGAGCCGTCGACCAGCGTGACGCGCAGATCGCGCATCTCGTAGCCGGCCAGCGGCCCGGTCTGCATCGCCTCGACGATCCCCTGCTGGATGGGCTTGATGAACTCCTTGGGGATCGAGCCGCCGACGATCTCGTTCAGGAACTCGAAGCCGCTGCCCGGCGGGAGCGGGGTCACTTCGATCTTGCAGTGGCCGTACTGGCCGCGGCCGCCGGTCTGCTTGATGTACTTCCCCTCGCCCTTGGCCGCCGCGCGGATCGTCTCCTTGTACGCGACCTGGGGCTTGCCGACGGCGACGCCGACGTTGAACTCGCGCACCAGCCGGTCGGTGATGATCTCGAGGTGCAGCTCGCCCATCCCCGAGATGATCGTCTGCGCCGTGTCGGCGTCGACGCTGATGCGGAAGGTCGGGTCCTCCTGCGCCAGGCGCCCGAGGGCGGTGGCCAGCTTCTCCTGGTCGGCCTTGGTCTTCGGCTCGATGGCGAGCGTGATGACCGGCTCGGGGAAGTCCATCGCCTCGAGGACGATCGGGTTCTTCTCCTCGCAGATGGTGTCACCGGTGCGCACGTGGCGCAGCCCGACGGCGGCGGCGATGTCGCCGGCCCAGACTTCCTTGATCTCCTCGCGCTTGTTGGCGTGCATCTGCACCAGGCGGCCGATGCGCTCGCGCTGCGACTTGGTGGCGTTGAACACGTGCTCGCCGGAGAGGAGCTTGCCGGAATAGACCCGCACGAAGGCCAGCTGGCCGACGAACGGGTCGGTCATGATCTTGAAGACCAGCGCCGCGAACGGCTCGCTGTCGGAGGTGCGGCGCACCACCTCGGTCTTGCCGTCCGGCAGGGTCCCGTCGATCGGCGGCTTGTCGAGCGGGCCGGGCAGGAAGTCGATGATGGCGTCCAGGAGCTGCTGCACGCCCTTGTTCTTGAACGAGGCGCCGCAGATCACCGGGGTGAAGTGCAGCCCGATCGTTCCCTTGCGCAGCGCCGCGACGATTTCGGCGGGCTGGAGTTCCTTGCCTTCGAGGTACTTGTGCAGCAGCTCGTCGGAGCACTCGCACGCCGCCTCGATCAACCGCTCGCGCGCGTGCTGGACCTCTTCCTTCATCTCGTCCGGGACGGGGCCCATCTCGAACTCGGCGCCCTGCGTCCCCTCGACGAACTTGATCGCCTGCATCCCGATCAGGTCGACGATGCCGGTGAAGTGCTCCTCGCGCCCCCACGGCAGCTGGATCGGCACCGGGCGGGCGTTGAGGCGGGTCTTCATCATGCGGACGGCGCGGTCGAAGTCCGCCCCCTGCCGGTCCATCTTGTTGACGAAGGCGATGCGCGGGACCTTGTACTTGTCGGCCTGGCGCCACACCGTCTCGGTCTGCGGCTCGACCCCGCCGACGGAACAGAAGACGCCGACGGCGCCGTCGAGCACCCGCAGCGAGCGCTCGACCTCGGCCGTGAAGTCGACGTGGCCCGGGGTGTCGATGATGTTGATGCGGTGGTCGCGCCAGAAGCACGTGGTCGCGGCCGAGGTGATGGTGATGCCGCGCTCCTGCTCCTGCACCATCCAGTCCATCGTGGCGGTCCCGTCGTGCACCTCGCCCAGCTTGTAGATCTTGCCCGTGTAGAAGAGCATCCGCTCGGTCGTCGTCGTCTTGCCCGCGTCGATGTGGGCGACGATGCCGATGTTGCGGTAGCGCTCGAGAGGATGCGGTCGGGCCATGGTCGTGTCTCAGCTCACCAGCGGTAATGGGCGAAAGCCTTGTTGGCCTCCGCCATCTTGTGCGTGTCTTCCTTCTTCTTGATCGCCCCGCCGCGGTTGTTGGAGGCGTCCATCAGCTCCGCGGCGAGCTTGTTCAACATCTGCTTCTCCGACCCGCGCTGGCTGGCGTACAGCAGGAGCCAGCGGATGCCGAGCGACTGGCGCCGGGCCGGGTTCACCTCGACCGGCACCTGGTACGTGGCGCCGCCGACGCGCCGCGACTTGACCTCGAGCAGCGGCTTGACGTTGTCCACCGCCTTCTTCAGGGTCTTGACCGGGTCGTCCTTGGTCTTGTCCTTGATCTGCTCGAGCGCCCCGTAGAAGATCGCCTGCGCGGTCGATTTCTTCCCCTGGGTCATCAGGCAGTTGATGAACTTGGTGACGAGCGGGGAGCCGTGGATCGGATCGGCCTCCGTTTCCCGCTTCCACACCATCGCTCGACGCGGCATCCTTCACCCTTCCTTGCGGAGGCCTCACGCCTCCGCTTCGAACACAGGGGGCGGACACCTTTCGTCCGCCCCCGCACGCGCGATTGCTTCGCGCTACGACTTCTGTCTTTTCGCCCCGTACTTCGACCGGCTCTGCTTGCGCCCCTCGACGCCCATCGAGTCGAGCGTGCCGCGCACCACGTGGTAGCGCACGCCCGGCAGGTCCTTCACGCGGCCGCCGCGGATGAGCACGATCGAGTGCTCCTGCAGGTTGTGGCCGACGCCAGGGATGTACGTCGTGACCTCGATCCCGTTGGTCAGGCGCACGCGCGCGACCTTGCGCAGCGCGGAGTTCGGCTTCTTCGGCGTCGACGTGAAGACGCGCGTGCAGACGCCGCGCTTCTGCGGACACGAGATGAGCGCGGGACTCTTGGTGCGCCCGCGCAGGCGCTCTCGTCCGATGCGCACCAGCTGGTTGACGGTCGGCATGCAATCTCCGAGTGACGACAATGCGGCCACGCATCGCGCGGCCGCGCACATCTCCAAGGCACCGTTCGACTTCCGGGCGCCTTGACGCTCAAGGCTGTAAGCCGGAAACCCGCGGAGTCTACCAAATGGCCCCGGGGCACTGTCAAGGGCCTGTAGAACAAAAGCTTACGGACGCGGGCGGGACGGGCTCCCGGAACCCCCCGAAGGGGGTCCCGGGGACCCGCAAGCGGTCTACGCGACCCCTTTGTCCTGCCGGGCGGAGATGATCTCCTCCACCGTCCGCTGGTCGAGCCCTTCCTCCAGGCCGGTGCCCTCGAGCCCCTCCGGGAGGATTTCCTCCATCGGCGGCGGCCCGTCCGGGGCGACCTGGATGCTGCGGTACACGTCGAGCCCGGTCCCGGCGGGGATCAGGCGGCCCATGATGACGTTCTCCTTCAGGCCGCGCAGGTAGTCCACCTTGCCGGCGATGGCCGCCTCGGTGAGCACGCGCGTGGTCTCCTGGAAGGAGGCCGCCGAGATGAACGAGTCGGTCGACAGCGACGCCTTGGTGATCCCGAGGAGGAGCGGGCGGCCGGTGGCGGGCTGGCCGCCTTCGCCGATGACCCGCTCGTTCTCCGACTGGAAGCGGAACTTGTCGACCTGCTCGTCGACGATGAACTCGGTGTCGCCGACCTCCTCGATCTTCACCCAGCGCATCATCTGCCGGACGATCGTCTCGATGTGCTTGTCGTTGATGTTGACGCCCTGCAGGCGGTAGACCTCCTGGATCTCGTTCACCAGATACTGCTGCAGGTCCTCCTTCCCCTTGACCCTCAGGATGTCGTGCGGGTCGCGCGGGCCGTCGATGAGCGGCTCGCCGGCGCGCACCCGCTCGTTCTCCTGCATGTTGATGTGCACGCCCTTGGGGACCTCGTACTCCTTCACCTCGCCGGTCTCGTCGTCCGAGACCACGAGCCCCCGCTTCCCCTTGACCACCTCGCCGTAGCGCACCACGCCGTCGATTTCCGAGATGACGGCCGGCTCCTTCGGGCGTCGCGCCTCGAACAGCTCGACGACGCGCGGCAGACCGCCGGTGATGTCCTTGGTCTTGGTGGTGCCGCGCGGGATCTTGGCCACGATGGTCCCGGGGGCGATGGTCGCCTTGTCCTGGATCATCAAGTGGGCCTTGGCGGGCAGCAGGTACTCCTTGAGCGTCTTGCCGCTCTTGGCGTCCTTGACCTGGATCTTCGGCTGCTTCTTCTCGTCGGGGGACTCGAGGATGACCGGGTGGGCGAAGCCGGTGACCTCGTCCACCTCCTCCTTCATCGTCTCCCCTTCGATGACGTCCTTGAAGTGGATCTGTCCGCCGGCCTCGCTGAGGATCGGCAGGGTGTACGGGTCCCACTCGACGAGCAGCACGCCCGGCTCGATCTGCTGGCCGTCCGCGACCTTGAGCGACGCGCCGTAGGCCACCGAGTAGCGCTCCTTCTCGCGCCCCTTGCTGTCGAGGATGACGAGCGACCCGGTGCGGTTGGTGACCACCAGGTCCCCCCCCTTGCCGCGGACGGTCGAGAGGTTGATGAAAGAGATGGTCCCCGGGTTCTTCGACTCCTGGCGCGACTGCTCGGCGGCGCCGGCCGCCGTGCCGCCGATGTGGAATGTCCGCATCGTCAGCTGCGTGCCCGGCTCGCCGATCGACTGCGCCGCGATGACGCCGACCGCCGTCCCCAGCTCGACGCTGCGGCCGGTGGCCAGGTCGCGGCCGTAGCACTTGACGCACACGCCGCGGCGCGATTCGCAGGTCAGCACCGAGCGGATCTTCACCCGCTCGAGACCGGTCGCCTGGATGGCGTTGGCGGTGTCCTCGGTGACCTCCTCGTTCCCCTTGACGATGAGATCGCTCGTCAGCGGGTCGAAGATGTCCTCCATGGCGACGCGGCCGATGAGGCGGTCGCGCAGCGGCTCGATGACCTCGCCCCCCTCGACGATGGCGGTGACGTAGATCCCCTCGAGGGTCTGGCAGTCCTCCTCGGAGATGATCACGTCCTGCGCCACGTCGACCAGGCGCCGCGTCAGGTAGCCCGAGTCGGCGGTCTTGAGCGCGGTGTCGGCCAGGCCCTTGCGGGCGCCGTGGGTCGAGATGAAGTACTGCAGCACGTTCAGCCCCTCGCGGAAGTTCGAGGTGATCGGCGTTTCGATGATCTCGCCGGACGGCTTGGCCATGAGTCCCCGCATGCCGGCGAGCTGCCGCATCTGCTGCTTGCTGCCGCGGGCGCCCGAGTCGGCCATCATGTAGATGGGGTTGAACTCGCCGCCGCTGCGGTCGATCTTCTGCATCTCCTTGAACATCTCGTCCGAGATGCGCTCGGTGACCTCCGACCAGATGGCGATGACCTTGTTGTAGCGCTCGCCGCCGGTGATGGCCCCCTCCTTGTACTCGTTGTCGACGGAGTCCTGCGCGCGACGCGCCTCGCGGACGAGCTCGTCCTTGCGCTCCGGGATCACCATGTCGTCGATGCCGATGCTGATGCCCGCCTTCGTCGCGTAGAAGAAGCCGAGATCCTTCAGCTTGTCGACCATCTCGACCGTCTTCTCGTTGCCGAAGTGCAGGTAGCAGAACTGCACCAGCTGCCCGAGCCCCTTCTTCTTGAGCAGGCCGTTGATGTACGGCACCCCCGACGGCAGCTCCGAGTTGAAGAGGATGCGGCCGATGGTGGT
>DASYQE010000197.1:0-7447 GCA_036005805.1 Candidatus Polarisedimenticolia bacterium
ACGAGGCGGTGGTAGGCCTCGTAGTGCTCGATGGCGCAGCCCGGGTCGGACAGGTACAGGTCGCAGAGGATCGCCAGGTTCTTGTGCGCGTAGTGGAAGTCCGGGAACTGCGCGAGCGCCTCCTCGTAGCTGGCCCGCGCACGGGCGAGCTCGCCGCGGCGCCGCTGCACGAGACCCAGCTCGTTCCACGCCGCCGGGTGCTTCGGGCTCAGCTCGACCGCTCTTTGAAGGCTGGTTTCGGCCTTCTCGAGGTCGCCGGTGCGGCCGTAGGCGATGCCGAGATCGAAGTGCGCCGCGGTGAGCGCCGGCGCGCGCTCGGTCACCTTGACGAACAGGGGAATGGCGGCCGCGTCGTTGCCCTGCTCCAGCTGGCGCACCGCCGCTTCGTAGTCGTTGCGCACCTCGGAGGGGACCGTCACGCTCTGGTTGATGGTGAACCCCGACGCATCCTTCGACAGCTTCGCCTCCGTCACCTGCGGGGAGGGACTGATCGGCTCGACCTGCGCCGGCGCGTGCGGCGACGAAGCGCAGCCAGACAGCAGCGCGGGCGCGAACGCCAGGGTCACGACCAGGCGGCGCATCAGCGTCCTCCCTGCGGCTTCGGCGCTTTCGCCGGGGCGGGGGAGTGGGCCGGCGGCTTGGCCGGCTCGGCCGGCTTGTCGGCGGCGGCGGGATCCTTCGCGGGCGCGGCGCCGGCCGCCGCGGGAGCGTTGTCCTTCGCAGGCGCGTCTTGCGCGGGCGAGCCGGCGCCCTCCGGCGCGGGCGCGGCATCCTTGCCCGTTTTCCCCGGCGACGGCATTCCGTCCGGCGCGGGCGGAGGAGGCGGCGGGGGCATCAGCGACAGCGGCGTGCGGTACACGTAGGAGTCGATCGACTTGAGCGGGCCGCTGCTCGCCTCCTTCTTGGCGTAGCGTCCCGGCACCAGCTCCGCCAGGCGGGCGAGGCTCTTCTCCGTCCAGGCGTTGACCGAGCCCTTGCGCATCATCTCCAGGTTCTTTTCATGGAAGTCGATCGCCTTCTCCTCGAACGGGTAGGCCTCCTCGTCGAGGGCCGACTCGTACTCCGCCACCCGGTCGGCGGGGAGGTCGGCGGGCCGCTCCGAGTCCGTCAGCGAGCGGCTGAAGTCGTAGTAGGTCTCGGCCATGTACCAGGTGGCCGCCGCCGTCACGTCGGCGATCTCGTAGTCCACCAGTGCGTCCATGGTGTCGATGACGGCGTCCAGGCGCTTCTTCTTCTCCGCCAGGCTCTTCTCGAACGGCTGCGTGAGCTTCACGGCGGTGAAGCGCGTGTAGCTGTCCTCCGACAGGACGAGGGCGGAGCGCCCGGCCAGGGTGCGGGTGCGGGCGGTGCGCTCCTTCCCGGCGCCGGCGTCGAGGCGGACGATCTCCTCGAGCTGCTTGCGGTACAGCGCGTCGTCGTGCGCCGTCTTGTGGATTTCGGCGATCTTCGAGCGGGTGTCGAGGGCCGCCTCGAGCGGGTGCGGGAACTCCTTCACGTAGCGCCCGTATGCCTCGAGCGCACGGTCGCTCGTCTGGGACTGCACGTAGAGGTCGCCCGCGAGCAGGAGCGACTCGCCCTTCACCTTCGGGTCCTCGGACTGGGAGGCGAGGTTCTCGTACTCGCCGGCGGCGCGCGCCAGCTGCCCGCTCTCCTTGTAGGCGAGGGCGATCTGCCGCGTCGCCTCGCCCTGCAGCTTGTGCCCGGGGAAGTCGGTCCGGAAGGTCTCGAGCGCCGTCGCGGCTCCCGTCCAGTCCTTGAGCGACATGAGCGCCGTCCCGGCGTCGTACTCGGCCGCGGGGCGGATGGCGGAGGTCGGAGCGGCGGTGCGGATGCGCGCGAAGTGGGCGGCGGCGGTCTTGAAGTCCTCGGCGTCGCGCGCCTGCTCGCCCTGCTTGTAGATGGAGGCGGCGAGGTTGTCCACGAGCGCGGCGCGCCCGTCGTCGTCGGGCGGCGTGGCCGCCAGCACCTGCGTGTAGGCGTTCTCGGCCTGCGGGTAGCGCGCCAGCTCGAACGAGCCGTGCGCCACGACGGTCCAGGCGGTCACTCGGAGGGCGGGCTCCGCCCCCGGCCACTTGTCCAGGAGGCGCCCGGCGGTGTCGACGGCGGCCGGGTAATCCTTCATCTCGTACAGGTCGTCGGCCGCGGCGCCGAGGATCGCCGCGGCGTGCTCGTGCTCCGGGAAGGTGTCGGCGAACTTCAGCGAGCTTTTGACCGTCTCGCGCCGGATCGCCTCCTTGTCCTTGTCGTCCGCCGCCTTGAGCTGCTCGCGGTGGGCGAAGACCGCGGCGTAGCCGGCCGCCGACGATTGCTCGTGCGCCGGGTACTCGTAGGCGGTGCGCTCGTACTGCAGCGCCGCCTGGGCGAAGTCCTTGTTCTCCAGGAACAGGTCCGCGAGGCGGTAGTTCATCCCCGGGGTGTCGGTGTCGGTCGGGAAGGAGGCGAGGTAGTCGCCGTAGAAGCGGCGGGCCTCCTGGTAGTGCGCCTGCTTCTCGTCGTCCTTCTTCGCGCCCTGGTACTGGGCGTGGTAGTGCGTCGCCAGGTCCTTGAGGTCGCCCTTGAGGTACGCCACCACGTCCGGCGCTTCCTCGATCTTGTTGTGCTTCCAGTACTCGGCCCGAACACCGTAGCGCGTGGCGAAGTCGCGCTTCGATTCGAGAACGAGCTTCGGGAAGCCGCCCTTGGTGAAGGTGTCCACGACGCGCATGCTGAACGCCGGCGCCTGGCGGTGGAACGGATGGAGCGCCACGAACGCGTTGAAGGTCTTGGCCGCGTCGTCGTAGCGCAGCTTCTCCAGGTAGTGGTCGCCGAGGTTCGTGTAGATGCGGTCCTCGTAGGGCCGCTCGCCGGCCTTGCCGAAGTAGTCGCGGATCGCGTCGGGGCCGCCCAGGTTGCTGAAGCTCAGGCTGATGACCCGGAAGGTGTCGGCGACGCGGCGCTCGTCCTCCTCCTCGTGGCGCTGGTCGAAGTCGTATCCGGCCGCGACCTTCGAGTCGATGAGCGCCATGTACTGCTGCAGCGCCTCCTCGTAAAGGTCCTGCTTGTAGAAGGTCCAGCCGAGCTTGTAGAGGGCCAGCTCGTAGAAGGGCGACCCGGCTCCCACCTTCGTGACCGCCGAGTAGGCGTTCTCGGCGTCGCGGAACTTGCGGCGCGTGAAGAAGTACTCGCCGCGCCGGAACTGCACCTCGTCGAGGTGCGGCGACATCGGGTTCGCGGCGATGAGCCGGTCCATGATCCCCATCGCCTTTTCGGTCTTGCCGATTTCGTCGTACGCCCGCGCCATCTGGTAGAGAACCTGGTCGCTGTTCTGGTAGGCGGGGTATTCCACCAGCAGCTTCTCGTAGAGCGCGATCGCCTCGAGCGGACCCTTCGGATCGGTCCCGGCGGGAAGGCCCGCGATCGCCTCATTCGCGTCGCCGCTCTCCGGCAGCGCGCTCCCGGCGCTGGCGCGCTTCTCGAAGTCCAGCTGGTTCTCGTGCGGCGCGGCCGGCCCGGCCGGCCGGGGCGCGCCCGCCGGCGTCGCCGCGGGAGTCTCGGCCGCGAGCGGGAACGCCACGGGCTGCGGCAGCCCGGCGCCCGGCCGGATGCCGAACTGTTTCTCGACCTGCAGGTCGGCCAGGCGCCGCATCGCCTCGGGAGTCATCGCCGAGACGGGGGTCTCCTCGAGGAACTTGCGGTAGGCCTGCATCGCCTGGTCGAGCCCCTGGTCGACCGTGGCGTCCTTCAGGTCGGGCTCGACGTGATGCAGCTCCGCCAGCGTCCCGCCCGTCTTGGCGGTGGCGCAGCCGGCCAGGAGAACCGGCGCCAGCAGCATCGGGACGATGGAGCGGCGCATCAGTGCGGCTCCTCCGCCTTGGCCGGGGCCGGCGGCGGCTCCGGACCCGACGAGGCGCGCGCGGCGCGGTCGTAACTGTCGGCGACGGCGAAGCGCGCCTGGGCCTGCTGCTCCACCAGGTGCTCGCGGCGGGCCTGCAACTGGTTGAGGGCGACCATTTCGATCAGGCGGCCCTGCTGCGTGCGCAGGGTCTCGACGCGCTGCAGCGCCGCGCCGACGCGGAAGCGCAGCCCCGCGATCGTCTCGTCGTAGCCGGCGTAGCTGTGCGTCGCCGCCTGCCGCGCGCGGACGAAGGACTCGTACGTCCGCTCGAGGGCTTCGACCTGCACGTTCAGCTCGTTCAGGTGGGTCCAGGCCGCGGTCAAGCGATCGTCGTACTGCGTGCGCAGCGTGTAGGAGAGCACGCCGCGCAGGCGGCTGATGCGGGTGCGCAGCATGGCGACGTCCGGACGGTTCGACCGGCCGAGTGATTTCTCCATGCGGTCGAGCGACTCCGAGGCGACTCGCTCGTCGGCGGTGGCCAGAAGCTCCGGCCGCGGCGCGGTCAGGAGCGCCTGCAGGCGCTCGCCGAGGTGGCGCTTCTGCTCCAGCCGCAGGCGCATGCGCGAGTCGAGGGCGCGGAAGCGGGCGTCGACCTCGGGCAGCAGCGGCTCGTAGTTACGCCCGCGCAGGCGAACGAGGTCCTCGAAGGCATCGAGCCCGGTCTTCCAGCCGCCGAGACGGTCCTGCAGGTCCTCGAGATCGAGGTAGTTGTGCAGCGCCGTCTGGAAGTCGTGCGACGCCATCAGCTCCATCAGGTAGTAGGTCTCGGGCGCGCCGGGCAGGCTGCGCAGGCGGATCACCCAGGTCTCGTCCTGCCGGCTCTCCTCGCGCACCAGCGCCTCGAGGAACCGCCCCCCGCGGATGCTGGCGATCGAGGCGTCCACCTTGTCGATCTGGCCGCCCAGGGTCTGGAGCGCCTGCCCGTAGAGGAGGGCGGCGCGGCCGTGGAGGTTCAGGCTGGCGTATGCGTGCGGCACCGCCAGGATGGCTTCCTGCACGGCCGGATCGGTCGGATCGCGATTCACCAGGATGCTCCAGGGCACGAGCGCGCGATCGAACTGACCGGCGGACGCCTCGGCCCAGCCGGCCCGCAGCAGCGCCTGGTTGGAGAACGGACCGTCGAGTCGGACCCGGTCGAGCGCCTGCCGGGCGCGTCCGAGCGATCCCGCTTCGAAGAGCATGGCCCCGAGCACCAGGTTGGACTTGTCGCGGATGGCGAGCCCGGCGTCGTCGCGCGCGGCCAGGACCCCGGCGCGGTCGAGCTGGTCGACGGCGTCGGGCGTGCGGCCGTCCTGGAACAGGGCGATGCCGAGGTTGTAGGCGGTGAACCCGGCGTCCTCGTCACCTGCATGCGCCTGCTTCAGCACACGGACGGCATCGGCGGGCCGGCCGGTCGCCATGGCGACGTTCGCCTTGAGGAGCTCGAGGTCGTCCTTGATGGCCGGCGGCACTGTCCCCTGGATGCGGTCGAGCGCCTGCTGCGCGTCGTCGAGCTGGTCTTTCTGGAAGTGGATGCGGGCGAGGCGGAAGGCGGCTTCGTTGCGCACCGACTCGTCCACCGCCCCTTCGAGCACCGCCTTGATGGCGCGACCCGCCTTGTGGTGCATGCGGTAGTCGAGCTCGAAGTCGCCGACCGAGAACTCGGCGTCGTGGACGTGGAAATGCAGCGGGTCACGCAGCGGCTCGTCGAGGCCGCGGTACTGGCCGAGCTCCGTGTCGAGCCGCTGGATCGCGTCGAAGAACTGTCCCTGGTAGGCGTGGTAGAGCGCTTCGCCGAAGTACAGGTCCTTGAGGCCGGGATCCTGTGGGGCGGGGGCGCCCGCGGACGGACGGACCGCGAGCCCCAGCAGGAGGCCGAGTCCGACGATCCGCCAGGGCGCCTTGCGCATCGTTCACCACTCTCCGAGCGTGATGGGCGGGTTGCCGGCGCCGGTTCCGCCGAGCGTCAGCGCCAGGAGCTTCGGCTTGACGTCCTTGCGGAAGGGGAAGCGCTCGGTACGGCTGAAATCGGCGCCGCTGTCGCGCTTGCCCTCGGCGAGCACCTCGATCTGGTGATCGCCGGTGGCGACGTTGCCGACGTACAGCCGCTGCACGCCGCCTTTGCGGAGCGCCTCGAGCTCCTTGGCCGTGTAGATCGACTGCGCCGCGAGCTGGCCGTCGACGGTCAGCTTCACGGAGTCGAGCCGCATCGTGTCGTTCGACGCGATGGCGATGAAGACCGCGACCTGCGTGCCCGAGGGGTACAGGAGCTTCTCCTCGAGCTGGCTCAGCTCGGCGGCGATCGCCAGGACGTCGGACTTGACCTCCTGGATCTGCTCGTCGAGGCCGCGCATCTGCTGCTTGTCGCTCGGCTTCTGCTCCGCGCCGCCGGCGACGCCGGTCAGGCCACAGAGCAGCGCGACGACGAGGACCCGTGGGGCGTTTCCCCACGGGCGCCTGGAATGAACACGTTCCGCCATGCCGTTCCTCCCCTCCGCCACGATCCGGGTCGAGCACGAAAACGAACTCGCTCGCCCGGCCGGGCGTTCTCACCGCCGGCTGCGGCCTCCGCTCCCAGAGCAAGGTTCCTGCCAGAGTCGATCACGCGGAAACGGCCTACTGGCGGGCCTTGCGTCGAGATTCCGCACGCCGCGCCACGATCCGGTGATCGCTGTCCCCCCGTTTGGTAATCGGCGGGTCGGTCCGCCGCCGCCCGGCCGTGGTTCCGACGTCGCGCCGTCGGGGTCGGGGACGGCCTGTTGACGATCCGCGGGCGCGGAGGTAGAAGGGGCCGAGCCGATCCGCCGGAGGAGAGTCATGCAGGCCGGACCAACCGATCCCGCCGCCGCGGCGACCGTCGCCGAGCACGTGGACAAGGCGCGCGACTGGGTGAGCGATCTCTGGGACTACTGCGCGAAGCTCCTGGCGCAGTACGGCTTCCGATTCCTCGGCGCCGTCGTCATCCTCATCATCGCCTCGATCGTGTCGCGCTGGACGCGGCGGGTGGTGCTGGCCGCCCTGGCGCGCGCCGGCGTCGAGCCGACGATCGCCAGGTTCGGAGCGAACGCCTCGCGCTACGCCGTGATGATCCTGGCGCTGCTGAGCTGCGCTCCGCTTTTGGGGATCAACATCACCGCCTTCGCGGCGCTGCTCGGCGCGGGTGGCCTCGCGGTGGGCCTGGCGAGCCAGGGGGCGCTGTCGAACGGCGCGGCGGGGTTGATGCTCCTGATCACCCGCCCGTTCAAGGCGGGAGACACCATCGTGGTGGACGGGATGTCGGGCATCGTCGAGGAGATCCAGCTCTTCTCGACCACGCTGAACACGCCGGACAACCGGCGCATCCTGATGCCCAACAACTCCATTTTCGGCAAGGTGATCGAGAACAGCACCCTGAATCCGAAGCGCTCCACCACCTTCTTCACCGTGGTGGCTCCGGACTCCGACGTCGAGAAGGTGCGGGGGACCCTGCAGCGCGCCTGCGCCGGCTGCGCCTCCGCCGTCCGCGAGCCCGCCCCGGTCGCGCTGCTCGTGGACCTGTCGGACGGGGGTCTGAAGTGGTCGATCACCGTCTGGGCCGAGACGGCGCGGCTGCCG
>DASYQE010000198.1:0-3152 GCA_036005805.1 Candidatus Polarisedimenticolia bacterium
TCGGCCGCAGCGCGGATCGGCTCGTCGGGGACCGCGAACTCGACGGCGATGTCGAGCCGGCGGGCAATCACCTGGTGCCGGTTGATCACGCGCTGCATGAGCGCGTTCATGTCCACCTCGCTGATCACCGGCTGCCACCCGCCGCTGTCGAGCTTGGCGATGGCGGCCAGGTTCTGGAGCAGCGCGCCCAGGTAGTGCGCCTCGTCCATCGCCGAGGTCAGGATCTCGCCGCGCCGGGGGCGTCCAGCCTGCTCGTCGTCCTGCATCCCGGCCAGGTGTGCCTGCAGCACGGTCAGCGGGATCATCACGTCATGCGTCGTGTTGGCGAGGAAGTCGCGCAGCGTGGCCTCGCGCTGCGCGGTCTCGGACAGCTGGGTTCGCACCGCGCGGCTCGCCTCCGCGAACGAGCGCGCGAGCCCGGCGACCTCGTCGCTTCCCTCGATCGGGATCGCCGCGACGAAGCCGGTGGCCGCGGATCCGGCGACGGCGTCGGTCAGCCGCCGGATGCGGCGCACCACTGGCGTCATCGTGACCAGCACCGCGCACAGGACGCCGGCGAGCGGCAGCAGCCACGGCAGGCTGTCACGCGTCCTGGGCGCGAAGATCCGGAGGTGACCGCGCGCGTGCACGTACGCGCACCGACCGTCGCGCGCCCTCCTGAGCACGACCTCGACAGTGTCGCTCCACCACCTGCCCGGCAGCGAGACCGCGTCGCCGACGGCGAGCGCGCGCACGATCGGATCGTCGAGCGCCGGCGCGCCCGGGCGCGCTGGACGCAGGTCGCTGTCCCGGACGACGACCTCGATCGGTTCGAGCTGCGGGTCCAGCCCCGGCAGCGGGGGCGGCGGCGGAGGGAACGCGCGCGGCCCGGGGCCGTTCGCCGACACGTGAACATGGTGACCCTGCTCGTCCGAGAACTCCGTGATCCGGACGGCCCCAATGTGCGGCGCGCGCGGCGGTCGCCATGTCGCGGGGCCGGCGGTGCAGCGCGCCTGCTCGTCGGGGTTCGCCAGCACCCGCGCGAGGTTCGCGATCAGCCGCTCGGCGCGCTCCTCGCGGCGGCTGCTCCGATCGACGCACAACAGCGCGGCGATCGTCACCGCCGCGGCGGCGAGCGCGGCGACCGCGAGTCGCATCCGCAGCCTCATCGCGCGTCGCCAGCCGCGAGCCGATATCCGATTCCCCACACGGTCTCGACCTTCACCGCCGCGCCGAGTTTTTTGCGCAGCCGCGACACGTGGGCATCGAGCGCGCGCTCGGTCGCCTCGCCGTCGGTATCCAGGACGTGTTCGGTCAACCACGCGCGCGTGCGTACCACGCCGGGCTTGCGCGCGAGCGCGGCGAGGAACGCGAACTCGACCCGGGTGAGCTCGAGCAGCGCGGCGCCAACCTCGACCCGGTGCTGGGCCAGGTCGATGCTCAGCGCGCCGACCTGGATAGTGTCGCCCCGGTGCATCGCAGGCCGCCGCAGCCGCGCGCGCACCCGCTCGACCAGCTCGTCGGGCCAGAACGGCTTGGTCATGTAATCGTCCGCGCCGAGCCGCAGCGCCTGGACCTTGTCGTGCGTGTCGTCACGCGCGCTCAGGATCAGAAACGGCGTGTCGGTGTGGCCGCGGACGGCGCGCAGGATATCGAGGCCGTAGCTGCCGGGCAGCAGCAGATCGAGGATGACCAGCGCGACGTCGTCGAGCTCGCGCGGATCCAGCAAGCGCCCCTTCGTCCGCCACACCACCTGGAAGCCCTCGCTCCGCAGCCGGGCGGCGATCTGCTCGCCGAGGCGGGCGTCGTCTTCGATCAAGAGGATCAGCTTGCCCATCACTGTGACAATAGTACCCCTCGCGCCGGGCTGCCCGTCGGCCGCAAGGAAGTCGCAAGACATCGATCGCATGTTGAGACCATGGCAATCATCGAACGATGCCCCGGTCGGCGGCGCGCTGGCGCGGAGGTATCGTGAATCCCCGCCGACACGGCGCTGGCGCCGCGACGCTTCCCGGTGCGAGGGGCCCTACCGCGGCGCGCCGGTGGCTGATCCTTGTCTTCGCGCTCGCGCCTGCCGCGGCATGGGCCGACCCCGCGGTGCGTCTCGGAGCGCGCGGCGGTGTCGAGCTCGCGGACGGCGCAGATCCCTCCGCCGGTGTGGACCTACGCCTGTCGTTCTCACGCACCCCGCTGACGATCAACGCGACCTTCGACGATGTCTTCGACGCCAACAAGTCGCTCTACGAGGTCAGCGTGAACGCGATCTACTATCTCCCGTTGTCCCTGCCGCGTGTCGACCCGTACGCCGGCATCGGCGCCAGCGTGACAGTCTTCGCGCTCCATCAGGAGACGCCCGACGCCGACGGCAACGGCAATCGCCTTGGCATGAACCTCATCGCCGGCACCTGCTTCGATCTCCCGTTCGTGGCGCCGTTCATCCAGGTCGTGAAACAGATCGGCGAGTTCCACCCACTGGCGTTCTCCGGTGGGTTCGTGGTCGCGCTCGACCGCGACGACCGGTGGACCGGCTGCGGGAGGCGCGCGCGATGAAGGCCATGCTCATCTTCGTGTCGGTCGTCGCCATCGGAGCCGTCGCCTCAACACCGGCCCACGCGCAAGTCGCGGTCTCCGCGTACCTCGACAACAACGTCGCCGGCGATGTCCAGAGCGGCCGGCTCGGCCTTGGGGCGTCGCTCGCGTACTACCTCGGCGGTCACATCGGCCTCGAGCTCGACGGCGAACTCCACGGCCACTTCTTCCGCGACCAGGACATCGCCGATCGGCAGCCGACCGACATCGACCTGAATACGGAGGCCGCGCTCGCCTCCGCCAACGTCGTCGTTCCGTATTGCTGGCGCGGCGCCGCCGGCACCTGGTGCCCGTACGCCACGGCCGGCGCCGGCGTGATCTACGAGATGTTCAAAGGCGTCTCGCACGGCGCGGGCGCGGAAGCCTTCGAACACGGCAAGACGGACTTCGCCATCAACGCCGGTATCGGAGTGACCCACGCGCTCATCCGGTGGGTCGGATTCCGCGTCGATGCGCGTCACCTTCACGGCTTCGTCGACGAGAGCTCGGCCGGCGAGACCTATCCCAGGGACTACGGCTACTGGCGCCTCTCGGTTGGTGTCATTTTCGGGGGGCCGCAGCTCTCACCTTAGTCGGCGGGTGCT
>DASYQE010000199.1:0-6602 GCA_036005805.1 Candidatus Polarisedimenticolia bacterium
CGGCGGCGTGAACGGGGCGTGAAGGAACCCCGTCAGGCGCGCTTCCACCGGACGGCTGCGGCCGGCAAGGCGCGCGATCCGGGTCAGCGGATCGCTCTGCCGCCTGACCAGCGCCCCCGCGGCAGCGAGGACCCCGATGGCCGCAGCCGCGGCGATCCACGCCCCGCGCGGGCGCGAACTTTTTCCCCCCGACATCCCGACCCCACCGCGCGGCGAGTTGCGGCGGCCGGGATACTACGCTCAAAGGTCGCCCCGTGCACTCTTTTCGGATGTCCCGATTCGATCCCGGGGTGCCTGAAAACGGCCGCGGGCAGGATTTCGCCCGCCCTGCGCCCGGAAACCCGCCACCGACCGGCATTCTTCCCGGCAGGCTCCTGACAGGGGACGAAATCGTGGTCCGTTTTCCTCTTGCCCCTCCCGCGGACCGGTTCCTACATTCGATCGCGTCGCGCCGGCGCGGTTCCCCTCCTCCGCGCGGGCGGTTTCGGGGAGGAAGTCGATCATGCCTGTCAGACCTCGGGATTCACGACGGATGGGAACCGCACCCTGCTCTCACGACGCACGACCCAGACGCACGTCCCCACCGGGCGCGCGCGCGGCCGCGCTCCTGGCGGCCGGGATCCTCGCCCTGACGGGATGCGTCTCGCAGGGGCGCTACGTGCAGGTCGAACAGGAGCGCGACCTGCTCGAAAAGAACAACGAGACACTCAAGGGACAGGTCGGCGACGCCAAAACCGAAGGCGAGCGGCTGGCGGAGGAGCGCGCCCAGCTGGCGCAGGAAAAGAACGCCCTCGAAGCCGAGCGCACCGACCTGCAGGCCAAGCTGGCCGAGCTGAAGCAACAGGAAGAATCGCTCGGCTCGAAGCTGCAGGACAAGGAGCAGGAATCGAAGAAGCTGAAGGACACCTACGACGGCCTCGTCGCCAACCTCAAGAAGGAAGTGCAGGGCGGACAGGTGCAGATCCAGCAGCTGCGTGACGGGCTGCGCGTCAACGTGGCGCAGGACATCCTGTTCGACTCCGGCTCGGCGGAGATCGACAAGCAGGGCACCGACGTCCTGACCCGGGTCGCGACGCAGCTCAAGAAATCGCCGCACCAGATCCTGGTCATCGGCCACACCGACAACAAGCCGGTCGGCGTGGCGCTCGTGAAGCAGTACCCGAGCAACTGGGAGCTGGGGGGCGCGCGCGCCTCGAGCGTCGTTCGCCTGTTCTCGCACGCGGGCCTGCCGGACAAGCGCATGCTCGCGGTGTCGATGGCCGACGCGAAGCCGGTGGCGTCGAACGCCACCGTCGAGGGACGCGCGAAGAACCGCCGCATCGAGATCCGCCTGCGACCGGTGCCGTCGGAAGACTAGGCACGCCGCGGCTCACGCCGCATCCGGGGTCGCGTCCGCACGCCCCTTCAGGGACGATGCGAGGCGGGGGAAGGGACCCGGGCGGAGCACCTGCTCCCCCGGGTCCTGCTTTCTCTGACGACGGTCCGGCACGTCGCTTGCTGATCGAGACGGCGTTCCCCGCCGCGGCGGGGCATCGCGCGGGCCGGCGCGCAAGTCTTGCGCCCCTTCTCCGGCCGGCGCGGGGCGGGGCGAAATTCTTGCGGCGGCAGGAGGCGAAAATGGAACTCAAAGTGAAGCCCAAGACATTCCACTACGAGGTCGTGGTTCGCTGGGACAGCGAGAAGCGCGGCGCGCTGTCGGTCGCCGGCAAGCCTCATCTCGAGGTCGCGAGCCCCCCGGAGTTCGGGGGACCTCCCGGGCTCTGGAGCCCGGAGGACCTGCTGGTCGCGGCGGTCAACGCCTGCACCATGACCACCTTCCTGTCGGCGGCGAAGCGCCGCGGGCTGACACTGCTGGCCTACGAGAGCGCCGCCACGGGGACGCTCGAGAGGGCCGAGGGGAAGTTCCGCTTCACCCGCGTCGTCCTCAAGCCGCGCATCGTGATCACCCGGCCGGAGGATCGCGAGGCCGCCGTCGCCGCTTTTCACGAAGCGGAAGCGGGATGCCTGATCGCGAATTCCCTCCTCACGAAGGTCGAGGCGCAGCCGGAAATCACCGTCGCCTCGCACCCGAAGGTGGCGTAGCACCGGCGACGCCGGCCATCGCGGCGGGTAGAATCTCTTCATGCAGCCCGACCGCGACGTGACCGGGGTGGAGATCGACTGGCGCGGCCGCACGCCGCTCGCCGGGGTGACGCGCTGGCGCTGCCTCGAGCGGGTCCACGGGGTCACCGCGGAGCGCATCCAGTTCTGGCCGGTGATCGCGTTCGTGCACACCGGCGCCTACGAAGTGAACGGCCCGCGGGGCCGCGGGCTCGTCGATGCGCTGCACGTCGCCTTCTTCCGTCCCGGGGAGCCGTACCAGACGGCGCATCCGTGCGGTCTCGGCGACGAGGGGAGCGCCCTGGTCCTGCGCGAGGATTTGTTCGCCGACCTTCTCGCCGCGCGGCTCCCCGAGGCGGCTGACGATCCACGGCGGCTGGACGCCGCCGGCCCCTGTCCCACGCCGGCGCTGCGGCGGCACCTGTCGCTGCTGCGGGCGCTCGACGCCGGCCCGGTCGAAGACGGCGCCGTCGAGGAGACGGCGATCGGCGTCGCCGATGCGCTCCTGGCCGCCGTCGCGGGTCGGAGGCGCGCGACGCCCGCCGAGGCGCGGCGCGCGCACCGGGATCTCGCCGAGGGGGCGAAGGAGCTCCTGGGACGGGAGTTCCGGCGCCCGCTCCGGCTCGAGTCGATGGCGGCGCGGCTCGGCGTCACTCCGGCGCATCTCTGCCGCGTCTTCCGCAGGATCACCGGATCGTCGATCCACGCCTACCGGACCCGCCTGCGGCTGCGCGCCGCGCTCGAACCTCTGGCGTCGGGCGCGCGTGACCTGAGCGGCCTGGCGCTCGACCTGGGCTTTTCGAGCCACAGCCACTTCACCGCCGTCTTCCGGCGCGAGTTCGGCCTGCCGCCCTCGGCCTGCCGCGTGCCGGCCCGAGCAGGATTCTGATAGCGCCCGATCGCGAATCGGCGTATCACTTCCGCGGTGGTCCCCCGGTCCGGAGACCGACATGCAACCCGACATTCCGTTTCGCCGCCCCGGCGCGGTGCGCCGTAGTGCCCTGTCCACGCTCGCCGTCGCCGCGCTCCCCGCGGCGCTCCTGCTGGCTCAGGTCGTCACCCGGGCGGCCGAGCCCGCTCCGCCCGCGCCGGGCGTGCCCGAGGCGATGGCCAAGGTGCAGGCCGGCGATCCCGCCGCCGCCATCGCCATCCTGAAGGAGGTCACGGCGAAGGAGCCCGCGAACGCGCGCGCCTGGCGCGCGCTGGGGTACGCCAGCCTCAAGGCGAAGGATGGCGACGCGGCCATCGCGGCGTACCAGCGTTCCCTCGCGCTCGAGCCGGAGTTCCCGCAGGCGATGTACAACCTCGCGGTCGGCTACGCCTTCAAGGGGGATCGCGACAACGCCTTCGCGTGGCTCCAGAAAACCGCTGCCACGCACAAGGTGGACATGACGCAGATCGAGGCCGACGCCGATCTCGCCTCCCTCAAGGATGACGCGCGCTTCCGGGCGCTTCTCCCCACGCCGGAAGTGTTCGCGCACCCGTTCGTCGAGCCGGCCGTCGTCCTCAGGGAGTGGGACGGCGAGGCGATGAACGATCAGTTCGGCTGGATCGCCCGCAACATCGGCGACGTCGACGGCGACGGCGCCAACGACGTCGTCACCTCGGCCCCGACCAAGGAGATCGGCGGCACCCCCGCGGGCCGCATCTATGTCTATTCCTCGCGCAGCGGCCGGCTGCTCTGGACCGCCGACGGCCAGCCGGACGACCAGGTCGGAACCGGCGTGGAAGGGGCGGGCGACACCAACCGCGACGGCACGCGCGACGTCGTCGCCGGAGCGCCCGGTGGCGGGCGCGCCTACGTCTATTCGGGCCGCGACGGAAAAGTGCTCCGGACGTTCGAGGCGGAGAACCGGAAGGACGACTCTTTCGGCCGCCACGCCTCGGCCGCCGGCGACGTCGATCACGACGGGTACGCCGACGTCATCGTCGGTGCACCCGGCAACAACACCGGTGGTCAGGGGGCCGGCCGCGCCTACGTCTATTCCGGCAAGACCGGCCGCGCGCTCCTGACGCTGACCGGCGAGCGCGCCGGGGACGGGTTCGGCAGCACCGTCGCCGGCTGGGCCGACGCGCACAAGCTGTTCCTGATCGTCGGGGCCCCGGCGGCCGGGCCGTCGAAGCACGGCCGCACCTACGTCTATGACGCGCTCGGCGCCAAGCCGAAGTTCGTCATCGAAGCCGACGACACCGGAAACGCGCTCGGCATGATGTTCGTCTCCGTCCTGGGGGACGTCGACGGCGACCGCGTCCCCGACATCTACGCCTCCGACTGGTCGAACGGGGCCGGAGGGGCCCGCACCGGCCGCATCTACGTGCACTCCGGCAAGAGCGGCCGCCGCCTGCTGACCCTCACCGGCGAGACCGCCGGCGAAGGCTTCGGCATCGGACCGGCGGCCGCCGGGGATGTGGACGGCGACGGCCGGGCCGATCTCATCGTCGGCGCCTGGCAATACGCGGGGGCCGCCGTCTCGGGCGGCCGCGCCACCCTCTACTCGGGCAAGGACGGACGCGCGATGAAGACCTGGACCTGCAAGGTCCCCGGCGACACCTTCGGTTTCGACGCCGTCGGCATGGGCGACGTCGATGGCGACGGCACCATCGACCTGCTCGTCACCTCGGCGTGGAGCAGCATCCACGGCTACCACTCCGGCCGGGTCTTCCTGCTCTCGAGCGGCATCCGCACCCGCGGCGGCGAAGCGCGCTGATGCGGCGTTTTGTCGTCGCGGCGGCGCTTTCCGCGCTGGCGGTCGCGGCAGCCGGCGCCAATCCCTTCGAGTACGCCTGGCAGGAATTGGCGCCTGGCGTCTGGGCCGGCCTGCGCGCCGATCCGTTCGAGCTGCCGCAGGAAGGGAACACCCTGCTCGTCGTCACGGATCGCGGCGTGGTCGTCTTCGACGCCGGAGGCTCGCCGGCGATGGGCCGGGCGATCGTGGAGAAGGCGCGCTCGGTCTCCGACAAGCCGATCACGCTCGTGATCCTGAGCCACTGGCACGGCGATCACATGCGGGGGCTGCAGTCGATCGTGGCGGCGTTCCCGCGGGTCGAGATCCTCGCCCACCCGCACGCGCGCGATCGGATCCTCGCGACCCGCGAGCGCTGGCTGAAGCGGCGCGTCAGCATGGTCCCGAACATCCGCAAGGCGGTGCAGCAGGCGCTCGAGGCGCACCAGGATCTCAGCGGCCGCCCGCTCATCCCGAAGGAGCAGGCCTGGATCGAGCAGGGGCTCGCCAACACCGACGCGCTCGACTCCGAGAACCACGCCACCGAGTACGTCAACCCCACTGGCACCTTCGAAGGCGCGCTGCGTCTCTATCCGGGCGGACGGGAGATCGACCTGCTGTGGCTCGGGCGCGCGCACACCGCCGGGGACATCGTCCTGTGGCTTCCCCTCGAGAGGGTGGTCGCGACCGGAGACATCGTGACCGCCCCGGTTCCGCTGATGCCGAGCCCGTACACCGGCGACTACCCGGGCGTGCTCGCGGCGATCCAGGCGCTCGGTTACAAGTCGCTGGTCCCGGGGCACGGCGCCGTCGAGCACGATGCGCAGTACCTCGATCTGCTGTCCGAGACCATCCGGACGATCGCGGCGCAGATGAAGACCCTCGCCGACCAGGGCGTGGGGCGCGACGACGCCGTCGCCCGGGCGGACTACTCCGCGGTCGAGCCGCGCTTCACGCACGGCGATGCGTTTCTCGCCCATCGGTTCGAAGACTACGTCCGGAAAGCCCTCGCCGATGCGGCCTTCGCGGCCGCGCAGGGCGGGCTTCCGGACGAAGCGTTCTGAAACCGGTGGACGGGAAGCCGTAAGCCGCCGCGCAGCGCGCGAACACCGTAAGATTCGCCCCCGTGTGGCGCATCCCGCTCTTCTTCTTCGAGCACCCCCTCAAGGTCCTGGCCGCCGCGCTCGCGGCGGGGGTCGTCGCGATCGCTTTTGCCTCGGGTCTGTCGCTCGACGTCTCCTCCGAGGCGCTGATCCCGCCCGACAGCCCGCAGCGGCGCGCCCAGGACGAGGTGGCCCGCCTGTTCGGCGCGGAGGAGTCGGCGATCGTCTTCGCCGCCGACCGGTCCCTCTTCACACCGGATCGCCTCGAGGCGCTGCGCGAGGTGCACGACGCGCTCGCGGCGCTGCCGGCGGTCGCCCGGGTGGACAGCCTCTTCTCCGTCCCGGACCTGCGCGACGAGGACGGGGCGCTGACGGCGGGACCGCTGGTCGGCGCGATCCCCCCGGACGCCGCCGGGCTGGAGCGGCTGCGCCGGCGGGTCATGGCGCATCCTTTATATACGGGGAGCGTCGTCTCGAAAGACGGCACCGCCACGATCCTGCGCCTCGTGCTGCACGACGGGCACACTCCCCCGCGCGCCCTGGCCGCGGCGATCGAGGCTGCCCTTCTGCCCCGGCGCGCGCGCTTCGCGACGCTCGAGGCGGTCGGCGGCGCCACGCTGCACATCGGCCTCGAGGACACGCTGCGCCGCGACCAGTGGGTGATCCTGCCGATCAC
>DASYQE010000200.1:0-5581 GCA_036005805.1 Candidatus Polarisedimenticolia bacterium
CGCCCTGACCTTCGGGACGCTGGTCGCCTTCCTCGAATACACGGCGCGCTTCTTCCAGCCGATCCGCGACCTGTCCGGCTTCTACGCGGTGCTGCAGTCGGCGATGGCGTCGCTCGAGCGCCTCTTCGACCTGCTCGACACGGAACCCTCGATCGTCGACGGCCCGCGCCCGGCGGTCGCGAGCCTGGCCGCGGGACGGGTGGAGTTCGACCACGTCGGCTTCTCGTACCTGCCGGACGAGCCGGTCCTCACGGACGTCTCGTTCACCGTCGAGCCGGGACAGAACGTGGCCATCGTCGGCGCGACCGGGGCCGGCAAGACGACGGTCGTGAAGCTCCTCATCCGCCTGTACGATCCGACGAGCGGCTGCATCCGCCTCGACGGCGTCGACCTGCGCGACCGTCCGGTGCACGAGGTGCGGCGCGAGTGCGGTCTCGTCATGCAGGACCACTTCCTCATCGCGGGCACCGTCGCCGAGAACATCGCCTTCGGCGACCTGGGCCTGTCACGCGAGCGGATCGAGGCGGCCGCGAGACTCGTTCACGCGGATCGCTTCGTGCGGGCGTTGCCGCGCGGCTACGACGAGCTGCTCCGCGAGCGCGGTGGCAACCTGTCGGTCGGGCAGAAGCAGCTGATCTCGCTGGCGCGGGCGGTGGCCGCCGATCCGCCCATCCTGATCCTCGACGAGGCGACCTCGTCGATCGACAGCGAGACCGAGGCGCTCATCCAGGACGCGTTGGCGCAGGTGATGCTCGGCCGCACCTCGCTCGTCATCGCGCACAGGCTGTCCACCATCCTGGCGGCCGACCGGATCCTGGTGTTCCACCACGGGCGCATCGTCGAGGAGGGCCGGCACCGCGAGCTGCTGGCAAAGCGCGGCGTTTACGCGCGCCTGTACGAGCTGCAGTTCGGACTGGCGGAAGGGACGGCGCTTCAGTCCGGGCGGCCGGAGCGCGCCGAGCCCCTGCCGGTTCCATCCCAGCCGTAAAGCGAAAGGTCGAAGCGCCCGTTGCTCCCGGGCCGCACTCCCTCCCGGCGCAGGCGCGCCGCCTGGCCGTCGGGCCGCGCGGCGCTCTCGGACGGGCGCGGACTGATGCGCCCCTGCGCGTTGAGCACGCGGTGCCAGGGAACGACCCGCCCGCGCACGCGTCCTCCGGCGGGAAGCGACGCCATCGCCCAGCCCACGGTGCGCGCCGCGCCGGGAAACCCGGCCATGCGCGCCACCTGTCCGTAGGTGGCGATCCGCCCGCGCGGAATGCGGGCGACGACCGCGTAGATGTTCCGGAAGATCCCCCGCGTCGCGGAGGCCGCACGTCGGGAATCAGAAGCGGCGGAGCGCTTCGATGTACGAGGCATGGTGCCGCGCGGTCTCGGGGATGGAATCGCCGCCGAACTTCTCGAGGAAGGCACGCGCCAGGACGAACGCGGTCATGGCCTCGCCGACGACCCCCGCCGCGGCGATGGCGGTGACGTCGGTCCGCTCCACCTGGGCTTCGAAGGCTTCCTTCGTGACCAGGTCGACGCTCGGCAGCGCCCGTGGGAGCGTGGACAAAGGCTTCACCAGCGCGCGCACGCGGATCTCCTCGCCGTTCGACATCCCCCCTTCGAGCCCGCCGGCGTGGTTGCTCGGACGCGTGAAGCGCCCGGCCGCGGCATCGTAGCCGATCGGATCGTGGAAGCCGGATCCCTGCGCCGCCGGCGCCCCTTCCCCCGCCCCGATGACGACCCCCTTGATGGAGGGGATCGACCCGATCGCCGCGAGCAGGAGGGCCGACAGGCGCTCGTCCCACTGCCGCATCGAACCGAGACCGGGCGGAACGCCCCGCGCCACCACCTCGAACGCGCCGCCGATGGAATCCCCCGCCTTCTTCGCGGCGTCCACCGCGTCCATCATCTTCTTCTCGAGGCCGGGGTCGGCGCAGCGCAGCGGGCTCCCCTCGGCAGCACCAATCTCCTCCCAGGTCCGCTCGCGGCCCGAAGGGTCGGCGGCGGCTGGCCCGAGAGCCAGCGTGTGGCTGCGCACCTCGATGCCGAACTCCTGCAGGAAGCGCCGGCAGATCGCGCCGACCGCCACCCGGGCCGTGGTCTCGCGCGCCGAGGCCCGCTCGAGGACGTCGCGCGCATCGTGCGTGCCGTATTTCAGGGCGCCGGCAAGGTCGGCGTGTCCCGGCCGCGGCCGCGTCAGGGTCTTCTTCGCCGCGTCCTCGGCCGACACCGGCTCGACCGCCATGGCCACCCGCCAGTTGTCCCAGTCCCGGTTGGCGATGCGCAGGCCGATGGGCGAGCCGATCGTTTTCCCGTGGCGCACGCCGGAGACGATCTCGGCCCGGTCCTGCTCGATCTTCATACGGGCGCCGCGCCCATAGCCGTGCTGGCGCCGCCCCAGGTCGCGGTCGATGTCCTCGGCAAGCAGGGGCAGCGCCGCCGGCACTCCCTCGAGAATCGCCAGCAGCCCCGGCCCGTGCGACTCCCCCGCCGTCAAAAACCTCAATGCGCTCATCGGACCGGGATTATATCCACCCCGGGCGACAGGTCTTCGCAGCCTTCGGGCGCTGATTGACGCCTTCAGGCCCGATGACTATGCTCCGGCGGTCACGGGAGGCCCCATGGGCTCAGACGCTTTCACGCGAGAGTCGCTTCAGAGCTATGCCGACACGGAGCGCGCCCCGTTCGAAACGGCGCTGCGCGAGCTGGTCGAGATCCCCACCGTGTCGGTCGACCCGGCGCGCAAGGCGGACGTGGCGCGCGGCGCCGAGTACGCCGCCGGTCTTCTGCGGCGCTTCGGCGCCGACACGCGCATCGTCCCGACCCCGGGCCACCCGCTGGTCGTCGGCCGCTTCCAGCGCAACGCCGCCTGGCCGACCGTCACCCTCTACAACCACCTCGACGTGCAGCCGGCGGAGATGGAGGACGGCTGGGACGCCGCCCCCTTCCAGTTCGCCGCCGACGACGGCCGCTACTACGGCCGTGGCACGACCGACGACAAGGGGCCGGCGCTGTCCGCCCTGTGGGGGGCGCGCTACGCGCTGCAGCACGGGGCGAAGATCAATCTCCAGGTGCTCTGGGAGCTCGAAGAGGAGATCGGCAGCCCGAACTTCGAGCCGGCCATCAAGCGCGAGCGCGAAGCCCTCAAGACCGACACCGCCATCGTGTCCGACACGGTCTGGGTGTCGCGCGCCCGGCCGGCGGCGCCGGCGGGGCTGCGGGGTCTGCAGGGCTTCCGCTTCACCCTCGAGTTCGGGAAGAGCGATCAGCACTCGGGCGTGACCGGCGGAGCCGCCCGCAACCCGGTCACCGAGATCTGCAGCCTCATCGCCGAGTGCGTCGACGGCCGCACCGGCAAGGTGAAGATCCCCGGCTTCTACAAGGACGTCATCCCGCCGACGAAGCAGGAGCTTCTCGACATGAAGCGCTGCGGCTTCACGACCGCCGGCTTCAAGAAGGACCACCACTTCAAGTCGATCCGCGTCAACGACCCGATGGAGATTATGAAGCGCGTCTGGTGCCTGCCGACCTTCGAAGTCCACGGCATCGCCGGCGGCTACCAGGGACCGGGCGTCAAGACGGTCGTCCCGCCGCGCGCCACCGCCATCGTGTCGTGCCGGCTCGTGCCGGCGATGGACGAAAAGAAAGTCATCCGGCTGGTGCGGGACTTCGTGCGCAGGAAAAACCCCGACGTGAAGGTCGAGGTGGAGCACGGACTGCCGGCCTACCGCGGCCGGACCACGGGCCCGCACGCCGACGCCATCCGGGCGGCGATGAAATTCGCTTTCGGCCGCGAGCCGTCGTTCGTCCGCGAGGGCGGCTCGATCGGCGCCGTCCTGTCGATGGAGCGGGTGCTCAAGGCCCCCGTCTACTTCCTCGGCCTGTCGCTCCCCGAGCACGGCTACCACGCACCCAACGAGAACTACGACTGGTCGCAGGCCTCCGGCGGGATGGCCGCCTTCGCCGATTATTTCCGGCGCGTCGGAGAGCTGGCCTGACGACGCCTCGGATGGTCCGCCTCTAGGCGACCGGGCCGGGACGGTGTGACGTGAACGCTCTCCCGATCCTCATCGCCGCCATCCTCGTCCTCACGCTCGGGTACCGCTACTACTCCGCCTTCCTGGCGGCGCGCGTCATGGCGCTCGACGACGCGCGCGTGACCCCCGCGCACCGGCTGCGCGACGGCCACAACTACCAGCCGACCCCGAAGTGGGTCCTGTTCGGGCACCACTTCGCCGCCATCGCCGGTGCCGGTCCGCTCATCGGGCCGGTCCTCGCCGCGCAGTTCGGCTGGGCCCCCGGTCTTTTGTGGCTCCTTCTGGGCGTGGTCTTCGGCGGCGGGGTGCACGATTTCATCATCCTGACGGCGTCGGTGCGCCGCGACGGCCGGTCGCTGGCGGAGATCGCCCGCGCCGAGATCAACCCGGCGGCCGGGATCACAGCCATGGTGGCCATCCTCTTCATCGTCGTCATCGCCCTCGCCGGCCTCGGGCTCGCGGTCGTCAATGCGCTGGAGCATTCGCCGTGGGGCACCTTCACGATCGCCGTGACCATCCCTCTCGCCCTGTTCATGGGGCTCTACATGTACAGGGTCCGCCCGGGCGCCTACGTCAGCGGCACGATCGTCGGTGTCGCGGGTCTCCTCGCAGCCGTGATCGGAGGGCGTCTGATCCCGGGTTCGTCGCTGGCGCCCCTGTTCACGTTCGATCGCGGCACACTGGTCCTGCTCCTGGCCGGGTATGGCCTGGTCGCCTCGATCCTGCCGGTGTGGATGCTCCTCTGCCCGCGCGACTACCTGTCGTCGTTCCTGAAGCTCGGGGTCATTGCGGCCCTGGCCCTCGGGGTCTTCCTCGTCGCCCCGACCATCCAGATGCCCGCGGTCACGAAGTTCGCCGCGGGCGGCGGGCCGATCATCCCGGGAAAGATCTTCCCCTTCTGCTTCATCACCATCGCCTGCGGGGCGATCTCGGGGTTCCATGCCCTCGTCAGCAGCGGCACCACCCCCAAGATGGTCGACCGCGAGTCGCACATCCGGACGATTGGATACGGCGCCATGCTGTGCGAGGGGTTCGTGGGCATCATGGCGTTCCTTGCCGTGCTGTCGCTCCAGCCGGCTGATTACTTCGCCATCAACGTGCCTCCGGAGCGCTTCAGCACCCTGAACATGGAGCCGGTGGACCTGCCGGCCCTGTCGCAGGCGGTCGGCGAGCAGGTGGCCGGCCGCACCGGCGGGGCGGTATCTCTCGCCGTCGGGATGGCGCACGTCTTCTCGGGGGTGCCGGGCCTGAAGGGACTGATGGACTACTGGTACCACTTCGCCATCATGTTCGAGGCCTTGTTCATCCTGACCACAATCGACACCGGCACTCGAATAGGAAGATTCCTGCTCCAGGAGGTCGGCGGAAAGGTCATCCACCCCAAGCTAGGCCAAACCGACTGGTGGCCCGGCGCGATCGTCAGCACCGCTCTGATCGTGCTCGGCTGGGGCTACTTCATCAACGCCAACTCGATGGCCGTCATCTGGCCGATGTTCGGCGTCGCGAACCAGATGCTGGCGGTGATCGCCCTGGCGATCGTGTCCGCCTACCTGGTGAAC
>DASYQE010000201.1:0-10553 GCA_036005805.1 Candidatus Polarisedimenticolia bacterium
ATGGGCCCGGCCGGGGTCTCGTGGTGCTCGCCGTACCAGTCGTCGGCCGCGGCCTTCATGGCCGACGCGATCTCCTCGCCGCCGTGTCCACGGTCCGGCAGGCGGGGGAGACGCGGGTCACACTCGAAGATGGGCGCCGACGCCGCTTCGGCGTGATCGGACTCCAGGCTGAAGTCGAGCCCGTAGTCGTAGAGCATCGACGCGTACTGGGCATCGGGGCCGGCGTCACGCTCGGCGTCCTGCGACAGGCAGCTGTGCCAGTGCGCGTCGCCGAAATACAGATTCTTGCCCCGCAACGTCTGGCCGGCCAGCGCCGGCACGGCGCCGAGGAACGTCGCGACCACGAAGACGACGGAAACACTGCGCCACCGAGGCGTCATGGGACCTCTCCTTTTTGCGCGGGGCCGAGGACCGCCGGAGACCCGGCAGGACCGGGCGAGTCCGGGGCGGTTCCCCCTGTCGCTTGTCTAGATCACCGTCGGGCGGAGAAACCCGACAATGGTCGTCCGGGTCCGGGCGTTCGTTTCAAGGCGCGGCGCGAGATCGATTCCAGGTTGCGCGGGACCCCGGGGCTGGGTATCCTCCGGTCGATCTCGGGAGGAGGAGACGATGAGACACCCGCGTGCGGCATTCCTGCTGGCTTGTGTCGGGATCCTTTTCGTCGCGGTCGCGAGCGCGCCGGCCCAGACGGGCGCGTCGCCGGTCGGCCCGGCCCTCGCGCCGTCGGACGACGTCGGCCCGGCGGCGGCACCGGAAGACGGTGCGGCTCCGGACGCGGCTCAGCCTTGCCCCCCCCTGCCGCCGGCGCCGGAGGATCAGTTCACGCCGGTCGCCTGCCGGAGGGCGCCGGAGTGCTCCACCGACGACGACTGCACCGCGCTCTGCGGCCCGAACGGCGGCAAGTGCGTCCACAGCAACTGCCCGGTCCGCATCTGCAAGTGCAGGTGACGACAGGTCAGCGCACCGGCTGCCCCTTCATCGCGGCGGTCCTTTCCTGAACGCCTACCAGGAATAGTTGACGCGGTAGGTGACCGTCTTCTCGCCGTCGGGGGGGATGGTGACCTTGAACTGGATGGTGCGCGCGTCCACCTTGTCGTAAGGGACGGACGAAAGCGCGATCTTCCAGCTGCTCCAGCGGTAGAGGTGCTCGACGATGCGCACCTCGACCGGCTCCTTCTTGTGGTTGCGCACCTTGATCTCGAACGCCTCGGTGGCGCTCTGGTGCGACGAGTCCACCTTGAACTCGGTCTGGCGGCGCTCGCCGCGCAGGTCGAAGGCGTTGCCGACGGTCAGGCGGACCGTCTCGTCCGTGGGGGTGTGGTCGATGGGGTTCTCGCCGATGAACTCGCGCGAGCCGTCACTGTCGGCGCGGTACATCTTCATCGTCCCCTTCGGCAGCGGGATGCCGAGGCCCGCCTCCTTGCTGTTCTTGAACTCGATCATCGTCGCGACTTTCGGGTTCGACTGCGCGCCGAGGTCGGGTTGCTGCGCCATGCCTCCCTGGTAGGCGTACGCCGGCACCAGCGCGCCGTCGTAGACGTAGATCCGCTTGCCGGGGAGGCGCGCCGCGCGGCAGAACTCCACCTGCTTGATCTCGCGCTCGCGCAGCGTCGTCGGGCTGGTCAGCGTGTAGAGGTGGTATTCGTCGAAGGCCTTCTCGGTCACCTGGGGCGCAGCCATGTCGGCCGCTTTCGCCATCATCTCCATGCGCATGCCCTGCATGGCCGGCTGCACCTTGTTGACGTCGCCGGCCATGAGCTTGACGCGGGCGTTGTCGAACTGCGCCCCGCTCTCGTTCTCGAGCGTGACCCAGCCGACGAGGTCGAAGTTGTCGCCGGTCTCCGGCGCAACCAGGTTGTAGGTCGCTTCCCAGCGCATGCCCCCGGTCAGGTACGACACCTCGACGTCGTGGTCCCCGCCCTTCGCCGCCTGCAGGCGCCAGAGGAGCGTCGGCTTCAGGATGGCGTCTTTCCCCGGCGGGTCGAACAGCGGCTGCCCCGGGAGCGCGAACAGCACCTTGCCGTTGATCTCGACGATGGGGGACATCGGGCTGGTCGCGACGCCGAACGGCTGGCCGCCGTATTGCCGCATCGCGTACCCGTCACCGCCGTTGTAGCCCGCCCGCACCAGCCGGCCGGAAACGAGTTCGACGGCGCCGGTGGCCGGATTGACGTTCCGGAACTGCAGGGTCTTCCCTTCCGAGAGGCGCAGCATCGCCGCCTCGCTCAGCGGATCGCCTTCGTAGTTCTGCTCGAGGATGCGCAGCCCCTCCGGATCCTTGCGGTCGCGCAGGACGACCGAGTCGGGCTCGAGGAGCGAGGTGACGTTCGTAAAGCGGGTCTCGTTCATCCCCGACTGGAGCGAGAGCGCGCGTGACTCCTTCACGAGTGCGAAGTCGCTGTTGTAGATGGTGAGGGAGACTTCCCCCGCCCCCGCGGGCCCCGCCGCGAACGCCGTCAGAACGATCGCCGCCCAAGCGGCGCGATGCGCTGTCATCTGCCTGCTCCTTCCGAGTGATGCCGCGCGCGGCGGGGGTTTGAAGGTACGATCCGGCGTCCTCCGGCCGTGTCCGGAGGGCCGCATCTTAGAGGATGACCGCCGTCGTGCGCCATCGATGGGATTGGACCCCGGGCCGCGCCCGAAGTTCCCGCCTCGCCCTGGGTCTGTTCGTGCTGACGCTTTTGGCCGGCGCCGACCCGTCCGGCAAGGCCCCGGTCCCCGAGGCCGTTGAAAAACCTGGCGACGCCGAGGCGTTGCTGCAGTCCCTTCCTTCGTCCGAGTCGTACGGCAGGCATCTTCGCTTCCTGACGAAAGAGCCCCACCAGACAGGGACGCCGCGCAACATGCTGCTCGCCGACTACGTGCGCGACCGCTTCCTCGAATACGGGCTCGAGGAGGTCACCTTCCACGACACGCCGGCGCTCATGACCTACGGGAAGGAATCCGAGCTTTCCATCATCGCCCCCGACCAGGTGACGCTGAAGCTGACCGAGGATCCGCATCCGGCCGACTCCGACTCGCACCTCTACGACGACCCGGCCCAGGTGCCGTTCCACGGCTACGCCCCGTCCGGGGATGTCACGGGCGAAGTGGTGTACGCCAACGGCGGCGCGCCGGAGGACTTCGCGATCCTCGATCGCATGGGCATCCCGGTGCGCGGCCGCATCGTGCTGATGCGCTACTCCGAGCCGTACTCGTACCGCGGCACCAAGATCTTCGAAGCCGAGCGGCGCGGCGCCATCGGCACCATCCTCTATTCCGACCCGGAGGACGATGGCGCCGGGCGCGGAGCCGTCTATCCGGAAGGGCCGTGGGGACCGCTGAGCCACATGCAGTGGGGGGCGGTGCTGTACGACTGGCTCGGCCCGGGCGAGCCGTTCACGTTCCACTGGAAGCAGGAGAAAAACGGCGCCTGGGTCGAGGGACGCAAGCGCGACAAGCAGCTGCCGCGCCTGCCGTCGCTGCCCTTGAGCGCGCGCAACGCGTCGCTCATCCTCGAGCGGCTGAAGGGGCCGCGCGTCCCCGACTCATGGCAGGGCGGGCTGCCGATGCCGTACCGCATCGGCCCGGGGCCGGCCGCGGTGCACCTGCGCACGGTCAACGAGGAGAAGATCGGCACGCTGCGCAACGTCCTGGCCGTCCTGCGCGGGACCGACGAGCCGGACCGCCTGATCCTCATCGGCAACCACCGGGACGCCTGGATCTACGGCGCGGTCGATCCCTCGAGCGGCACCGCGGCGCTCCTGGAGACGGTCCGGGCGCTGGGAACGGCGGCCCGGAAGGGGTTCCGCCCGCGCCGGACGATCCTCTTCGCCAACTGGGATGGCGAGGAGCAGCTCCTGGGCGGCTCGACGCAGTTCGCCATCGATCACGCCGAAAGTCTCGCCCGCGAGGCGGTCGCCTACGTCAACGTGGACAGCGGCGTCGCCGGCGCCGATCTCGAGGCCGGTGCGACACCGGCCCTCGCCGATTTCGTGCGCCAGGCGGCGGCCTCGGTGCGCGATCCGAACAGCGGCGATTCGCTCCTGGCCGCCTGGGAGGCGCACTCGCCCGAGCGCCGCGCCAAGGTCGGCACCATCGTGGGTGCCACCGACTACACCGCCTTCCAGGAGCACCTCGGGATCTCCTGCATCGACCTCGCCTTCGGCGGCTCGTATGGCGTCTACCACTCGATGTACGACGATTACTTCTGGATGAGCACCATCGGCGACCCGGGCTTCAGGTACGGCGCCGCCCTCGCGCGGCTCTGGAGCGTGATGACCTGGCGGCTCGCGAACGCGCCGCTCCTGCCGATGCGCTACTCGGAGTACGCCCGCAAGGTGCTGGAGCACGTCCGCGAAATCGAGGTCATGGGCTCGGGGGGTCGCCACGCCCTGAAGCTCGATTCTGCGCGCGCCGCCGCGAAGCGCTGGCAGCAGGCGGCGACCGGGTTCGAGACCACCGCGGCCACCCGCTCCAGCGGCGATCTCACGGGCACCGCCGCGACGGCATCGTTCCGCGCCGTCAACGATCTGCTGATGCAGGTGGAGCGTTCGCTCACCGAGCCGCAAGGTCTCGTGGGCCGCCCGTTCTACCGGCACCTCATCTATGCGCCGCAGCCGACCTACCGCGAGGAGGTGCTGCCGCGGCTCTGGGAGGCCATCGATCGCGGCGAGACCCGGCGCCTGCCGGCGCACGAACGCGAGCTGGTGGCCGCCTTCGATCGCGCCGCCTCCCTGATGCAGGCGGCCCGGGCCGCCCTGCCGGCCGCAACGGTGGCCGCGGCGGCCGCGCCCGCGGCGGCGCACCCGGACGCGGCACGGCGCGAGTTCCGGCAGGACGTGCTGCCGATCCTCGAGGCGCGCTGCAACCCCTGCCACTTCCCCGGCGGGGTGATGCACGGCCGGCTGCCGTTCGAAGTCGAAGGGACCTCGCGCGTCCTCGGGACGCGTCTCTTCACGCGCCTCAGGGATCCGGACGACGAAGCGGTGATCCGGGCCTGGCTGGAACAGGAAGCCGGCGCGCCGCGCGCCGAAACCGAAGAATAGCGATCGGGAAAATCCGGCAGGCGCGGGGAGCGCCCTTCAGCGCCGCAGGGCGCGATCGACCCAGCCGAGCAGCTCGTTCATCCCGAACGGCTTCGGCAGCAGGCCGATGGCACCGTCGCGGACGGCATCCAGAGCCTGCTGGTTGTGACTCAGGCCCGAGCACAGAAGGATGCGGGCCTTGCGGTCCATGCCGATGAGGCGGCGGAAGGTCTCGATGCCGCCGAGACGCGGCATGATCATGTCGAGCACCACCAGGTCGATCTTCCCCCACTCCTGACGGTAGATGTCGAGCGCCTCGACGCCGTCCTTGGCCATCAGCACCTCGTAGCCGCGGCTTTTCAGCATCTCGACCGTCATCTCGCGCAGCACCGGCTCGTCGTCCACGACGAGAATGCGCGCCACGTGGTCGGTCGAGTACAACGGCCGGGTCTGGAGCCCCGGATTGGACGCCAGCCCTTCGGCCGGCAGGATCGGCGGCACGTCCATCGAGGTCAGATCGAGCACCACCTCCATGGGTCCGGTGGTCACGAGGGCGGGCACGATGCTCGTCGGCGCCGCATCGGACCCGGCCGCGGCCTTCGCCGCCGTCGGCGCGGGCTCCGCAAGCGCGGCGCTCGCGCTCGCCGGCAGGTAGAGCCTCACCGACGTGCCGATGCCGACGGCGCTCGACAGCGCGACGTGGCCGCCGTGCTCATGGACGATGTCCTGCACGACCGTCAGGCCGAGGCCGCTCCCCTGCGCCACCGCCTTGGTGGTGAAGAAGGGCTCGAAGGCAGAGTCGGCGACGTCCTGCGACATGCCGCAGCCGTTGTCGCTGACCGCGATGGAGACGTAGTCGCCGGCCGGGATCGCCTGCCCCTTGCCGTCCTCGCGACGGTCGAGGTGGCCGCCGCGCGTCTCGAAGATGATCCGGCCGCCCTGCGGCAGCGCGTCGCGCGCGTTGACCGCGAGGTTGAGGAGCGCCTGGCGGATCTGCCCGGGGTCCGCCTCCACGGGAGGGAGTCCCGGGGCGCAGCGCGACTCGAGGACGACCGACGGGTCCAGCGACCGCAGGAGCATCGCCACCGTCTCCTCGACGAGCGCGTTCACCTCGACGGTCTCGCGGTGGCCGGTCGCGCCGTGGGCGAAGGTGACCATGCGGCGGACGAGGTCGGCGGCGCGCTGCGACTGTTCCTCGATGACCGCCGCCTTACCGTGCACCGGGTTGTAGTCGGGCACCAGCGACTTGATGTGGCTGGCGTGCCCCATGATGGCGCCGAGCGAGTTGTTGAAGTCGTGCGCGATGCCGGAGGCGAGGCGCCCGAGCGACTCCATCCGCTGCGCCTCGATGAGCTGCCCGGCGCTCGGGGACGCCGCCTCTTCGGCCTGCGCCGTGCCCGGAGCGGCCGCACCGGCGGAGCGCGCGGGACCGGAGCCGGCCGCGGCAGACGCCGTAGCGGACGGCGCCGAGGCCGAAACCAACGGAGCGCCCGGATGATCGGCCGGAGTTTCCTCCCGGTCGTCCAGCTCTTGCTTCTCGGGGGCCGGCGGCGCGGCGTGGTACGCGCCGTCGAGGAGCACCGCCAGGAGATCCGCGTAGGGACCGAGGCCGCGGCGCTTCTCCTCGCCGAGGAAATCGCGGTAGCGGGTCGCGACGAGCAGCACGCCGCGCGGCTCTCCGCCGGCGCGGCACCCCTGCACGAGGACATGGCGATAGCCTGCCCGGCGAGCCCAGATCCCTTCGAGCAGCCGCGTGTCGGCGAGGTCGAGGACCGACTCGCTCCCGGTCGCCTCGAGCCCGCGCACGATCACCGCGTCCTCGGCGTCGAGGCTCCACAGCGCGTTGGCGGCGGCGTCCGGGAAGCCCTTCTGCGCCATGAGGCGCAGCGCCCGACCGCCCCGCTCGAGAAGCAGGATCGCGGCGGCGTCCGCGCCCGAGGCTTCGAGCAGGCGCGCCAGGACCGCGGCGGCGCGCGACTCGCCGTCCTGGGCCGCGGCCGAGGCCGCCAGAAGGTCCGCGAGCCCGCGGCGCTCCGATGCGAGGCGGGTGTCGCCGCCGCGCAGGCGATCGACCTCCCACTCCAGCTCGAGGCTGTGGCGGGTCAGGTCGCCGAGCAGGCGGGCGTTGTGGATGGCGGTCGCGGCCTGCCGCGCGATGGCGCGCAGGATGCCGCGCTCGGCATCGTCGTAGGGCCGGGCCCCTTCGCCGAACATCTGCAGCACCCCGAAGACGCGTCCACCCGCGGCGAGCGGTTCGGCGCAGCCGCGGCGGTAGCCGGCGCGCTCCAGCGCCTCGCAGGCGAAGCCGTCCTCGTCCTCCTTCAAGTCGCCGAAGGCGGCCCCTTCGCGCCGGTCCCAGATCTTCCCGAGGAGCCCTTCGCCGCGCCGCCAGCGCGGCTGGCGCGCCTGCTCCACCCAGTCCGGATCGCCGAGGGCGCGCGCCAGGCACAGGAGATCGTCCCCGGCGTCGTTGGTCTCGACGAGGTGAATGGCGCCGGCCCGGTGCCCCGTCAGCTCGAGCGCCTTGCGGAGCGTCAGGTCGATCTGCCGCTCGGCGTCGTGGCTCAGGCTCGCGGCGGCGGCGACCGCCGCCTGCGCCTCGAGCTCGGCGTTGCGGGCCCGCAGGCGCTTCACCTCGGCCTCGTCGGCGCCCCGGCCGCGCTCGGCCTCGCGGCGCACGCGCTGCGTGTGCTCGGACATCTCGGACGCCAGGAGCTCCGCGAGGATCATCGGCTCGCCGGTGAAGGCGTCCGGCTCCCGGCTGGCGAGCAGGAGGGCGCCGGTGCGCCGCCCGCCGCTTCCGAGGCCCAGGAGCAGGAGTGAGTTCAGTCCGAGGGCGCGCACCGGTCCCGCCACGCCGGGGCTCGAAGCCGCGGCGCCGCCGTAGTGCCGGCTGGGGACGCGGCCGCGCCGCACGTCCTGCAGGTCGCGCTCCAGCGCGCGCAGCAGCGCTTCGATCTCCGCCTGCGGCATGGCCCGTCCCTGGCACCAGCCGAAACGGATTTCGGGGCGGGTCGGCGTCGCATCCACGAGCGCGATCCCGCAGTCGATGGCGAGGATTTCGACGATGGCGTTGGTGCCGATGCGGACGACCCCGAGGTCGGTCTCCTCGAGGCCGAGGCTCGCCTGCAGCTCGCGCAGCGCCAGGAGATCGGCGCCGAGCGGACGGGCGGAGGTCCCGGCCTGCGTGGGACGGCCGGCGGGTTCGGCGCGCAGCGCCCCCGCGTCCCTCATGCGCTTCTCTGCGATGCTAGAATGGCCGTCTTCCCCCCGGAGATCCGATGACGTCCGGCTGGCCCCGCTACGACCTGTACGTGCTCACCGACGTCACCCTCGCTCCCAAGCGCTCGCACGCCGACATCGTGCGTGCCGCGCTCGCCGGAGGAGCCGACGCGGTGCAGATCCGCGACAAGGGATCCACGGCTGGAAACTTAGGGTTGGCGGTGACCGAATGCCAGCGAATGGCCCGGAAATTCGGGGCGGCGCTGTTCGTCAACGACCGGGTGGACGTGGCGATGCTCTTCGGCGCGGACGGGGCGCACGTCGGGCCCGAGGACCTGCCGGCGCGGGCCGCCCGGCGGCTCCTGAAGCCGCCGGCGCTCCTGGGCGTGTCGGCCGGGACCCTCGAAGAGGCGAAACGGGCGGTCAAGGACGGCGCGGATTACATCGGCGTCGGCCCGATCTTCGCGACCAGCACGAAGGCCGACGCCGGCCCGCCGATCGGGACCGAAGCCCTGGCGGCCATCGTCCGGGCCGTTCCGGTCCCGGTCGTGGCGATCGGCGGCCTGAATGACGAAAACGTCGCCGCGGTCGGAGCGACCGGGGCGGCCGGGATCGCGGTCGTCTCCGCCGTCGTGACCGCGCCCGACATGGCGGCGGCCGCCCGGGCGCTCAAGCAGCGCTTCCTCGAGGGGCGCCGCGCCGCGGGCGGAGGCACGGCCGGCGCCTCCGGACCGGCGGCACGGAGCGGCGCATGAGCACGACCACTCCGGTGAAGACCGCCCCCATGAAAGTGGCGCTGACCATCGCAGGATCCGACTCCGGCGGCGGCGCCGGCATCCAGGCCGACCTCAAGACCTTCGCCGCCTTCGGCGTCTACGGCACCTCGGCGATCACCGCCGTCACCGCGCAGAACACTCGGGGCGTCGAGGCGGTGCAGGAGATCGACCCGAAGATCGTCGCGGCCCAGATCGACGCGGTCGCCGCCGACTTCCCGGTCGCCGCGGTCAAGACCGGCATGCTCTCGGGCGCGCCGATCGTTTTGGCGGTGGCCGCGACCCTCGAGCGTCTCAGCCTCCCCCATCTCGTGGTCGACCCGGTGATGGTGAGCAAGAGCGGAGCGGTGCTCTTGAAGCCGGAGGCGATCGAAGCCCTGCGGCTGCGCCTGCTGCCGCTGGCGGAGATGGTGACGCCGAACCTCCCCGAGGCCGAGCGGCTGTCGGGCATCGCCATCACCGATGACGCCTCGATGCGCGAGGCGGCGCGCCGCCTCGCCGCGCACGGCGCGCGAACCGTCCTCATCAAAGGCGGGCACGCCCGCGGTGCGGAGGCGATCGATCTCTTCCACGACGGCCGCAATTTCGAGAGCTTCCGCGGCCCGCGTCTCGAAACCCGGAACACCCACGGCACCGGCTGCACCCTGTCGGCGGCCATCGCGGCGCTTCTGGCCCTCGGCAGCCCGCCGCTCGAGGCGGCCTTCCGGGCGAAGGCCTGGCTCTTCGACGCCATCCAGTCCGCCCCCGGGCTGGGCCAGGGAGCCGGACCGGTGGAGCACTTCGTCGCCGGGATCCCGCCGCGCGGCGGCTCCGGCACCTAGCCTGTCCGAGCGCTCCTGGCCCGGGGTCAGGACGACTTGCGGGTCAGCGTCACCTTGTGGGTGCCGGAGGTCTTCCCTTCGTCGCGGTACTCCCACTCCTCGCGCAACGACCCGTCGGCTCCGAAGACGTAGCGGACCGAGTGGATGTGCAGGTCCTTTTTCGGGTCGAAATTGGTGCCGCCGTCGAAGGCGAAGCGCAGGTCGCCGGGGGCGGACGCCCGGGTGTCGAGCTTCATGTGGGGCTGGTTGCCGGCGGAGCAGTAGTGCGTCGCGCGCAGGGTCTGCCCGTCGAGGAAATACAGCGTCAGCATCTCCTGGTCGGTCCCGGGGAACTGCGTTTCCATCACCGCCGTCCCGCCGGCGGTGACCGCGAAGACCGACCGGGTCGCCACTCCTTCGGGGGACGGTATCGTGCCCTCCCACGTGCCGGCGAGCTCCTTGAGCTGCTCGAGCGCCGCCTTCGCCCCGAGCGTCCCTCCCGCCGGCGCTTCGGCGTGCGGGAGTGAAACGCCGCTCGCGACCAGAAGCGCAACGAGCAGCGCGACTCCTGCCGGCCTCGACCGCTTCGACATGACCCTCCTCCCTGAAGGACTCTATGACACAGGCGGCTGGCGTCCTTTCACAAGCGGGTGCAGCTCGAGGATGACGATCTCCGGCGGCACCAGGAAGCGCACCGGCACGATGCTCGTGCCCAATCCGGTGGCGACGTAGAGGTGGCGCTTCTCCTCGAG